>JAFAFF010000151.1 GCA_023423605.1 Pseudomonadota bacterium | reverse complement strand
CCTCTGGGGGGGGGGGTTGGGCGGGGCCGCGCCCGCCACGGCTCATTCGGTGGCGTCGGGATGGCGCGCGCTGTAGCCCAGCTGGACCGGTTTCACGCCTTGCATCACCAGCGCGTAGCTGACGTTTTCGAAGGTGCGGAACACCATCGCGTGGGCGGCATATTCATCCGGCAGCGAAAGACGGCTGCTGCCGTCCACGCGTGCATCGTCCATCTGCGACGAATCCGGGTGCTTCAGGCGGTGCTTCACATGGCTGCCGTGGCGCCACAGCGAGAACACCGTGCCGTTGTCCACGCCCTGCGCGCTGCCGACCGACAGGGCAATGACATCGCGCGGGCCGCCGGACAGGAACATGTCGGTGACCGCCAGCACGCGCACGTCCAGGCCATCGGCGCCGGGCGCGGGGACATGCGGGAAGAACTGCAGGTCGTAGGGCGTGGCTTCCACCGGCACCAGGCGGTCGCCGGCGCGTACTTCGCGGCCATCGCCAGTGCCCTGCAGCGACAGCGTGACCACGTCCACCTTGTCCGAGGACAGGCGGGTGACGGTGCCCACGTTGACCTTGGCCAGTTCATAGCCCAGCACCTGGTGGGCACGCCGGGTGGGTACGGTGTAATCGGCCCACAGGTTGCCGCTGCCGGGGGTGACCTTGCCGTTGGCGGTCAGGTCCTCGGTGGGCTTGGGAATCGCATAGCGCACGGTCGGGCGCACCACGGCGTAGCGCTGGCCGACCTGGGCCTGGTCGAGGCCGTGCACATAGGCGGTCTGGCCGGCGGTGGCGCGCAGGCGGTTGTCTTCCAGGCCGGCCACGTAGGGCAGGTGGTCGATGCTGTCGACCACACTCAGTTCCTTCAGGAACGGTTCCACTTCAGACAGCGGAATGCCGTTGATCGGCGCTTCCTGGCGCGGTCCCGGCTCCTGCCGGGCCACCACGCGGTCCAGATAGGCCAGGCTCAACACATCGCCCGGGTAGATCAGGTGCGGGTTGGCGACCTGCGGGTTCGCCTGCCAGATCTCCGGCCAGAGCCAGGGTTTCTTCAGGAAACGCGCAGAAATGTCCCACAGCGTGTCGCCCTTCTGGACGACATACGTGGTCGGGTGCCCGCCATTCATTTCGACGGCGGTAGCATAGGCGGCGACGGTCAACATCGCCGCGGCGACGACCGTGCGGATACGTAACAACATAGGTGTGTAGCCCTGATTCCCCAACAGGTTGGCGCACTATAGTCCAGAAACCGGGGCACAGGGCAAGCGTTGGCGATAGAATCTGCAACGCAGGCCGGCGTTGCCCGGCCCCCTCCAGACGATTATTGCCATGGCACTGCTCCCCATTCTCGAGTTTCCCGATCCGCGCCTGCGCACCAGGGCCGCGTTGATCGACGCCGCCGAGGTCACCACGCCGGCCTTCCAGACCCTGCTCGACGACATGTTCGAAACCATGTACGACGCCCCCGGCATCGGCCTTGCCGCCAGCCAGGTGGACGTGCACAAGCGCTTCATGGTCATCGATGTGAGCGAGGAAAAGAACGAGCCGCGGGTGTTCATCAACCCCGAGATCGTCGCCCGGGATGGCGGCCAGGTGTACCAGGAAGGCTGCCTGTCGGTGCCCGGCATCTTTGCCGATGTCACCCGCGCAAACCAGATCACCGTGCGCTTCCTGGACCGCCAGGGACAGCCGCAGGAACTGAGCACGGACGGCCTGCTGGCGGTCTGCGTACAGCACGAGATGGACCATCTGGACGGCAAACTGTTCATCGATTACCTGTCGCCGCTCAAGCGCGAAATGGTGCGCAAGAAGCTGGCCAAGCAGCGCAGGAACGTCGCCTGACCGGCATGCCGGGGCGCTGCCGCCGGCCGCGCCCCCTCGCCCGCACTCCGATGCGGGCACTGCGGCGCCGGATGCTGGCGCCGGTTCCATCCGCACGTCCACCTGTAATGGGGTATCCATGAGGATTGTCTTTGCCGGTACGCCGGAGTTCGCGGTGTCGTCGCTGCGCGCGGCTGCCCGCCATCACGAAGTGGTGGCCGTCTACACGCAGCCGGACCGGCCGGCCGGCCGCGGTCGCGGCCTGGCACCGTCGCCGGTCAAGCTGGAAGCAGTGGCCCGCGGCATCCCGGTGTTGCAGCCGGAATCGCTGAAGGATGAGGCCGCCCAGCAGCAGCTGCGCGATTTGCAGCCCGACCTGATGGTGGTGGTGGCCTACGGCCTGATCCTGCCGAAGGCGGTGCTGTCGATCCCGGCACATGGCTGCTGGAACGTGCATGCATCGCTGCTGCCGCGCTGGCGCGGCGCCGCACCGATCCAGCGTGCCATCCAGGCCGGTGATGCGCAGACCGGCGTATGCCTGATGCAGATGGAAGCCGGCCTGGATACCGGCCCGGTGCTGCTGCAGCAGTCGCTGCCGATCACCGCCACCGAGACCGGCGGCCAACTGCACGACAGGCTGGCCGAACTGGGCGCACAGGTGCTGGCCGATGGCCTGGGCCTTCTGCGTGCCGGCATCAAGCCGATTGCCCAGCCGCAGCCGGCCGCAGGCGTGACCTACGCGCACAAGCTGGACAAGGCCGAAGCGAAACTGGACTGGACCGCCGATGCCGCGGCGCTGGCGCGCACCGTGCGTGCCTTCAACCCGTGGCCCATCGCCGAAGCGCAGCTGGCGGGCGAACGCGTGCGCATCCACGGTGCGGTGGCGCTGGATGACAATGGCGGCCAGGCACCGGGTACGGTGATCGCCGCCGCACGCGAAGGCATCGACATCGCCTGCGGCACCGGTGCCCTGCGCCTGCGCGTGCTGCAGCGCGAAGGTGGCAAGGCGATCACCGCGGCCGACTACCTCAACGCGCGCCGCGACCTGCGCGTGGGGGGCTGAGCCGGTGGCAACGCAAGCGCAGCGCACGCCTTCGGCCGCCCCCGGCGTGGCCACCCGCATGCTGGCCGCACGCGTGCTGGCGCAGGTGTTCACCCGCGGCCGTTCGCTGAAGGCCGAACTGGGCTGGGCCTTGCCGAAGCTGGACGATACCCGTGACCGCGCGCTGCTCGAAGCGCTCTGCTTTGCGGTGCTTCGCCGCCGCAGCACCTACGATGCCGCGCTGCTGGCGTGGATGCAGAAGCCATTGTCGGCCCGCGATGCCGATCTGCGCGCGTTGCTGATGGTCGGTTTCGCGCAGCTGGACGTGCTGGAACTGCCCGCGCACGCGGCGTTGTCGGCGACCGTCGATGCGGCCCGCGCACTGGGCCGCGAGCGCCAGGCGGGCCTGGTCAATGCGATCCTGCGCCGTGCGCAGCGCGATGGTTTCGCAGCGCAGCCGCCCCGCGATGCGTTTCCGCAGTGGTTGGCGGAAAGCATCGAACGCGACTGGCCGGAACAGGCCGATGCGGTCTTCGCCGCCAGCCTGCAGCCGGCACCGTTGTGGCTGCGCGTGAACCGCCAGCAGGGTGACCGTGCGCAGGCACTGGCCGCGCTGGAGCAGGCCGGCATCGTCGCCGAACCTTCACCGGTGGCTGCCGATGCGGTGCGCCTGGCCACGCCGGTGGCCGTCAACCAGCTCCCCGGCTTCGCCGAAGGTGCGTTGTCGGTGCAGGACCTGTCCGCGCAGCAGGCGGCCGATGCGTTGTCGCCGCCCGCCGGCGCGCGCGTGCTGGATGCCTGTGCGGCGCCTGGCGGCAAGTCCGCGCATCTGCTGGAGCGCGATCCTTCACTGCGACTGCTGGCGCTGGACATCGATGCTCGCCGCCTGGTGCGGGTCAAGGATACGTTCGTGCGCACCGGTGTCGGCGCGCAGGCACAGGTCAAGGCGGCCGATGCCAGCGACCCCGGTTCCTGGTGGGATGGCGTGCCTTTCGATGCCATCCTGCTGGACGCGCCGTGTTCGGCCACCGGCATCATCCGTCGGCAGCCGGATGTGATGTTCCATCGCCGTGCCGAAGACATCGATGCATTGGTCGGGACACAGGCACGCCTGCTGGAAGCGTGCTGGGGGATGCTGCGTCCGGGCGGCGTGCTGCTGTATGCCACCTGTTCGATCCTGCGCGCGGAAAACAGCGAACAGGTGCGCGGCTTCCTGAAGTGGCATGCGGACGCGCGCGCTGATGCGCTCGATGACGCGTTCGGCATCGATTGCGACGGAATCGGGCGTCAGCGGTTGCCCTGCGAGCAGGGTGGTGACGGCTTTTTTTACGCGCGTCTGCTAAAAAGCGCCTGACCTTTTCCGCAACGCCGTCCCCATGCTGAAGACACGCGCTTCCCGCGAAACCTGGCTGTTGATCGTGATGGCGCTGCTGGTGCTGGGCGTGGGACTGGGGCTGCGCGATCCGTGGCCATCGGACGAGCCGCGTTTCGCGCTGGTGGCCAGGCACATGGTGGAAAGCGGGAACTGGCTGTTCCCGCATCGTGGCCTGGAACTGTATTCGGACAAGCCACCCATGCTGATGTGGTGGCAGGCGACGCTGTATTCGCTGGTCGGCAACTGGCGCATCGCCTTCCTGCTGCCATCGCTGCTGGCGGCACTGGGTACGCTGGCCTGCGTGCACGATCTGGGCCGGCGGCTGTGGACGCGGCGGGTGGGCCTGTATGCGGCGTGGACCCTGCTGTTCGCGCTGCACTTCACCTTCCAGGCGAAGAAGGCGCAGATCGATCCGTTGATCGTCTTCTTCATCACCCTGGCCAACTACGGCCTGCTGCGCCACCTGCTGCTCGGGCCTGCGTGGCGCTGGTGGTGGTTGGGCTGGTTCGCGGCCGGCCTGGGGGTGATCACCAAGGGCGTGGGCGTGGTGGCGCTGCTGATGGTGCTGCCGGCCATCGTCGCGGCGGTGTGCGGCTGGCGTGGAGTGACCCTGCAGGTACGCCGCTGGCAGTTCTGGCTGGCGCCGCTGATGTTCCTGCTGGCCATCGCGCTGTGGCTGTTGCCGATGGTAGCCACCGCGCTGTCCACCGGCTCGGCCGAATACCGCGCCTACATGGACGACATCCTGTTCCGGCAGACCGCCAAGCGCTATTCGCAGTCATGGGACCACCACCAGCCATGGTGGTACTTCCTCGGCACGATGCCGTCGATGTGGATTCCCGCGTTCCTGGCCGTACCGTGGGCCATTCCGGCATGGTGGCGACGCCTGCGCCGGCGCGATCCCCGCTATCTGCTGCTGCTTGGCTGGTGGGCGCTGATCGTGCTGTTCTTCTCCATTCCCGATGGCAAGCGCGATGTCTACATCCTGCCCGCGCTGCCGATGTTCTGCCTGGCGCTGGCACCGCTGCTGCCCGGGCTGCTGCGCCGACGCAGCTTCCAGTGGACACTGGCGGGCTTCACCGCACTGCTTGCGACGCTGACGCTGGGTGCCGGCATCGCCATGCTGGCCGGACAGCCAGGTTTCGAAAGCCGTTTGATGGGCTCGCGTGGCATCGACAGTTCGGTGACTTCCGCGCTGGCCTGGGCCGCGGTGGCGATGGGCTGCTGGGCGGTGGCCAGCCTGGCGCTGTGGGGGCGTCGCCGGGCGCATGTCGCGGTGGTGTCCACGCTGACGGTGGTGTGGGTGCTGTATTCGCTGGTTGGGTATCCGCTGTTGAACGATTCCAGTTCCGCGCGCGGGCTGATGCGGCATGTCGGGACACGCATCGGCACGGATGCGGAACTGGGGCTGGTGGCCTGGAAGGAGCAGAACCTGCTGATGGCCGACCGCCCGGCGGCGACGTTCGGTTTCCAGAAGAAATGGGATGCGCAGCTGCGCGAGGGCGTGGACTGGCTGGCGCAGGCCCCGGCCGGGCGCTGGCTGCTGGTGCAGGAAGATGCACTGCTGGCCTGCGTGGACCGTGACCGCGCCGAGCTGGCGGGTATCGCCAATCGCCGCCGCTGGTGGCTGGTGCGTGCCGGCTCGGTGACCGGGCCCTGCGAGCCGACGGCCCAGGAACGGGCCCACGAGCATGCCATGCAGGCGCGGCAGGCCGATGAGTAATATCCTGTGCCCGGCCGCGCGGTCCTGCGTATCGCCGACAGCAGCGGTTGGGGCGAAGCAGGCCAGAATCCTGTTTCCTTGATGTCCAGCCCCGACACCCCTGCCGTGAACCCCTCATCCTCCCACCGCGCCCCCGAGCGGGTTGCCGCCCTGCCGCAGGGCGTCCGCATGCGCCTGGCACGTGGCATGGGGCAGCTTGGCCTGTTCCTGCTGCCGGCGCTGGCGGTGTCGGTGTCGGCCAACCTGGCGCCGTTCGGCCTGCTGCTGCTGGCCAGCACGCTGCTGGTGCCGGACCTGCTGGTACGGGCCCGGCAGGACGCCGGTCGTCCGGTCCAGGTGCTGGCGTGGCTGATGCTGGCGGCGATTGCCGCAGGCGTGTTGTCGATGCTGCTGTTCGAACATGGATTCCGCGACGTCGACAATCGTTCGCGTTTCTTCGTCATGCCCTGGATCGCGCTGTGGGTGGTTGCCCTGCACCTGCAGCTGCGCTGGCTGTGGCGCGGTGCGCTGGTGGGGCTGCTGCTGGTGTTCGGGCTTTCGCTGCAGCAGGTGCTGGGTGGCGCGCCACGCGCGGAACTGCACACCAATGCGATCGTACTGGCGGACATGGTGGTGATGTTGCTGGTGCTGGCCCTGTTCTGCCGGCCACACGGCCTGCGTGGCTGGGCCTGGGCGCTTCCGGCACTCGCCTCCGGCGTTGCCACGCTGGTGCTGACCGGCAGCCGCGGTGCTCTGCTGGCGTTGCTGGCGGTCGGGCTGGTGATGGCGCTGAGCCTGCGCTGGGGCAGCCTGCGCCTGCGCCTGGGCCTGCTGGGCATGGCGCTCGCGGTGGCCACGGTGGCACTGGTCGCCAGCCCTGAACTGCGCCACCAGGTACGGTTGACCGAGCTGCACAGCGACGTGCTGCGGATGGAGCGCGGGGACAGCGACTCGTCCGCCGGTGCCCGCGTGGAACGCCTGCAGGTGGCCTGGGACACCTTCCTCGACCATCCGCTGACCGGCGTCGGCGTGGGCCATTTCGATACGGCCATGCAGCGCCTGCCCCAGTGCCGCGACGATCCGCAGGAGCCGCGCTGCCACCTGGGCCACGCGCACAACGACCTGGCCGAATGGGCCGCGACCCAGGGGTTGCCGGGCGCCGTGCTGCTGTTGGCCGTCTACGGCGTACCGCTGTGGCTGATGCTGTGGCTGCACCGTCGCAGCGGGCGGGCAACGTTCCGCGGCCCGGCCGCGGCCGGTGCGATGATCGTGGTGTGCTATGTGCTGTGCGGCCTCACCCAGTCGATGTTCGCGCACCAGATCACGGCCAGCTTCTATGCGTCCATCATCGGTGTGCTGGCGGGACTGTCACGCCTGGAAGGCCTGTACGGGCCCGGTAGCGAAGCCGACGGGCGGTAGCGCTGCGTCAGCGGATACGCTCCGCCAGCGCGTCCAGTCCCAGCGCCGCGCAGAGTGCGGCCAGGCCCCAGCCCATCCACTTGCTGGCATGCTGCCGCTGCAGCAGCAGCCCATGGAAGACCGATACCGGCACGGCGGCGACGAGCAGTTTCGACCGGTGCGCCAGGGCTGCGCGGTTGCCGACATAGCGGCGCAGCGCGATCTGCCGCGACCGTGCGTAATGGAACTGCTTCAGGAACGTGGTGCGCGCACTCGGTGCGGAAGAACCTCCTCCGGGATGCAGCGCGTGCGCCGCAGGCTGCAGCAGGCAGCGCCAGCCGCCACGCTGCATGCGAAGGCACAGGTCATCATCTTCGTAGTACAGGAAGAACACCGGGTCGAAGCCACCGATGCTGCGAAAGGCCCGCGTGCGCACCAGCTGGCAGCTGCCGTGCAGCCAGTCGGCCTGGATCACGTCCGTCGGCACCCGGTAACGTCCGGCCGGTTGTGGCCGGAAGAACGCCGGACGGCATGATTTCTGTGGATCGCGGTCGCTGCGCCAGCCCTGGGGGGCCACGATGCCGGCATCGCCATGCGTGTCCATGCAGTCCACCAGCCGTTGCACGTGGTGCGGCGTGATGCTGCAGTCGGGGTTGAGCAGCAGCGCATAATCGGTGGTCACCAGCGACATGGCTTCGTTGTTGGCCCTGCCAAAGCCGGCATTGCGCTGCCGTGCGATGACCCGAGCATGCGGCAGCGAGCGCTGCAGCCGGGCGGCCGTATCATCGCGGCTGCCGTTGTCCACGATCACCACGTGGCGGTAGCCGGCAAGGGCATCCCGCAGTTGCGGCACCATGCCGGCACTGTTGTAGGTGATGCAGATCACCGTGATGCGTTCCTGTGCCTCCACCTGCAGGGGGTGGTGGCGTGCGCATGCGTGCGCAATGCCGGCAGCCGGTGCCGTCTGCGCACGCGACTGACGATAGTGGCCGGCGATGTCCATGATGGGCGGGCATGCTAGGGCGGTGGACGGCGTCCGCCTATGCAGTTTTCTGCAAAATGCCGCTGCATTCCGTTCCCGCTCCCGTTCTGTTGCCGGGACGTGGCATGGCCGTTGCGACGGGCGCTATTGCACGGGCGTATCCGGGTGCCGTTCCTGCACGTGATCGCCGGTGGCCGGGCCGGGGGGATCGGCAACCGGCTGGCCCTGTTCCAGCATCCACAGCATGATGGTTTTCTGCCGCACGTAGTTGGCGCGGACATAGGCGTAGACCAGTCCGTGCCAGCCGTCGCGGAAGCCGCCGCGCAGCAGGAAACCGCGCCAGAACCGCCATGCCGGTGCCAGCACCAGCTTGCCCAAGGTGGCACGCTTGCCGCGGGCAAATTCGTGCTCGGCCATCATCCGGGCGTACTTTTCGGTCTTGGCCAGCTGCTGCTGCAGCGAGCGGTAAGGGTGATGGATCAGGTCGCCGCGCAGCAGGCCGACGGTTCCGTCCACGCTGGCGGCTTCGTGGATCTCGCGCGTACCGCGCCAGCCGCCATGACGGCGGTCGAACAGCCGCAGGACACGGTCCGGGTAGGCGTTGCCATGGCGCAGGAAGCGGCCGAAATAGGCCGACAGGCGCGCGAAGCGATAACCCTGGTGCCCCGCGAATCCACCGTCGCGTGCCTGCTCGATGGCCACCCGCAGTTCATCACTGACGCGCTCGTCCGCATCCAGGCACAGCACCCAGTCATGCCGGGCCTGCTGCACGCAGAAATCCTTCTGGCTGCGGAAGCCGTCGAAGCGCCGCTGCAGCACGCGGGCCCCTGCGGCTTCGGCCAGGGCGACCGTGTCATCACTGGAGTGCGAGTCCACCACCACGATCTCATCGCAGAAGGCCAGCGAGGCCAGGCAGTCGCCGATGCGGCCGGCCTCGTTGAACGCGATAATGCAGGCGGAAAGGCGAGGCCGTTCGTTGTGGGCGGTCGTGGAGGACATGATGGCCGGGTACCTGTTGTTTGCGACGGAGCGCTATGCGCTGCCTATTCTCGCCCCGTTGGCCGAGGCCTTGCACGCGTCCGGCCAGCAGGTGGCGGCATGGTTCGAGGGCGGGGCCGCTGGCAGCGCGCTGCCGGGGGTGCGCAACGTGGGCCTGCGCGACGCCCTGGCGATGCGTCCACGCGCGGTGTTCAGCGCGGCCAACTGGGTGCCGACCTTCCTGTCCGGTGCCAAGGTACAGCTGTTCCATGGCTTCAACGTGCAGAAGCGCGACAACGAACGCGGCCACTTCCGTGTACGCGGCATGTTTGATCTGTACTGCACCCAGGGGCCCGCCACCACCGCGCCGTTCCGCGCATTGGCCGACCGGCAGGGCCACTTCGCCGTGGCCGAGACCGGTTGGCCGAAACTGGATCCAGTGTTCCGCGATGATGACGGTGAAAGCGCGGCGCTGCGTGCTGCGGCGGGAACACGCCCGGTGGTGCTGTTCGGTTC
Source organism: Pseudomonadota bacterium (assembly GCA_023423605.1). Classification (GTDB taxonomy): domain Bacteria; phylum Pseudomonadota; class Gammaproteobacteria; order Xanthomonadales; family Xanthomonadaceae; genus Stenotrophomonas. The sequence goes on along the minus strand of JAFAFF010000151.1, from coordinate 6,120 downwards.
CACGTTCACCGAGCGGCTGAGCGCGGCCCCCCACCTGTACGAACAGATTGCCGCCGATATCGCCGCCGGTGCGCATTACTGGCTGCTTACCCTGCATCCCAAATGCCCGCCGGCATTGTTTGATCGCTACCGGGCGCTGGCCGGCAGCAATGCACGTTTCATCGAGCCGGAGCAGGTGATGGCCGCACAACGCGCGGCCGATGTGCTGGTATCGGATACGTCCTCGATCGTTTCGGAATTCATCGTCCAGCACAAGCCGGTGGTGACGTTCCGCAACCGCGTGCCGCAGCCGCACATGATCGACTTCGATGATGCCGCCCGGCTGCCGGCGATGCTGGCGCGCGCACTGCATCCGGATGCGGGTCTGTGCAGGGAGATTGAACGCTATGCTGATTCCATCCACCCGTTCCGCGATGGCCGGTCCAGTGAGCGTGTCATCGCCGCGACCGAGGATTTCCTGTCCGGCGAGATGGGCCGCCTGAAGCGCAAGCCGGCGGGGAGCTGGCTGCGCAACCTGCAGATCCGTCGCGATCTCGGTTACTGGGGCCGCTCGCAGCGCTAGCGCCGGCCAGCCCCGCCGCGCGATGTGCACCAGCTCTCGTAGAGCGGGGCTCTGCCCCGCTGCGCGGTGTGCACCAGCCGGGCAGAGCCCGGCTCTACGTGGAGCGCTGCGTCACCAGCGCAGCCGTCGCCGTGCGAGCGATGTGCCGAGCCGCTCCAGCAACTCATCCGCCTGCGCCTGCGGCAGATAACGCAGGCAAAGCGCGACATCGCCGCGCGCGCCGGCGGTATCCAGCCACAGGCTGCTGGTGCCCAGCATGCGGTCCAGTGGCGAGCGCGACAGGCGCAGCGCCTGCAGCTTTTCCAGTTCCGCCCAGCGCCACCAGCGCGACCACCAGCCGCCGCGTACCGCCACATAGCGGTCGTCCAGGTGCCAACCGATGCGGGCCATCTGCAGGCGTGCGGTCCACAGCGCCACGGGCAGCCAGGCCAGTATCCACAGGCCGGCAAGGCCCCAGCGCCACGTCAGCCCGGCAGCAAGCAAGGGTGTCAACCACAGGCTGGTGGCGCACAGCCGCCAACTGCCCCGTAACGGCACCGGTTGCCATGTCGGTGGCGGCCATTGCACTCCAGGCAGCAGGTGGCGGATCAATCCATCGCAATGCGCCGGTGTTGCCAGCGGCGCCAGTTCGCGCAGGGCGCGCCGCTGCTGCTCGTCGTTCCCCTGGCTGGCAGCACTGTCGATGCGCAGCTGTCGGCTGTCGGCCCAGCGCTGCAGCAGCGATTCGCGCAGAGTCCATGCCTGGATGCGGCGCAACGCCACGCTGCTGCGTACGCGGCTCAGCAGGCCGGTGCTGACGGTGAGGCGGCGCTCCTGCTGCAGCAGGGTGAAGCCGTGGTAACGCAGCACGGCCAGCCCCACGGACAGTACGCGCAAGGCCAGCCAGCCCAGCAGCAGGACCACGGCGAGCAGCAGCAGGATGCCGGCGACGCCGGGCTGCAGCGCGCTGGCGTAACCGAAGGCCTCGCGTCCACTGCGTTCGATGGCCTCGTCCATCATGCGGCGTGGCAGCACCTGGGCCAGCGCGCCCACCGCTGCGGCTACCAGCACCCAGCCGCGGTTGGACAGCAGCCCCAGCTTGACCACGTCCCAGGAGGACATGCGCAGCAGCACATGGCTGTCATCGCTTCCGTCGCCGGCCGCACCCACCGCCGCATCGCCCGCTGCGTGAGCAGCAGGCATCCGGTCCGGTGCGTGTCCACGCTGGCGCACCAGGCGTTCCAGCGCCAGCGCCTGGTCCAGGCGCAGCACGCGCATTTCCGCCTCGGGCCGGTTGCCGCCAGCTGATTCCAGACGCAGTTCGGCCACCCCGAACAACCGATGCAGTGGATTCTGTTCGACCACCACGTTGTGGATGCGTGCGAAGGGAATCTCGCGCCGGTTGCGCGACAGCAGGCCGCTGCGCACGGTGATCGCGTCGCGGCCGATCGCGTAGCGGTAGCTCAGGTACTGCAGCACCGAGACCAGCACCAGCGCGACCACCACGCCGAGCGGCAGCAACTGCGCCCACAGGGGATCGCGGTCGCCACGCTGCCCGAACACCAGCAGCGCCACCAGCGGCAGCAGGTACTGGCGAAGCTGCATCAGCAGCACGAACAACCAGGACCACGGATGCAGGCGCTGGTTGCCTCCACCGGCAACCGGAAGGGGAGGAGGCAGACTGCTCACAGCGCGTCCGCGTCCTGGTCCAGCTGGTGGGCGAGCGTATCGCGCAGGTATTCGGCATCGGCTTCATCAAGCCCGCTGACCACGACCGCGCTCAGGCGCGTGCCGGCGGTATGCACCACCAGCGTTGCCAGCCGTGCACGCCGTTCCAGCGGACCGCGGCGCAGGTCCAGGTGCTGCACGCGCGATACCGGAACGCGCGTTTCCAGCTGCCACAGCAGGTCGCGGCGCAGGCCAAGGCCCTGCGCATCCAGCCGCCAGCGCGTGCGGCGCAGGCGGCGGTGGGCGAAAGCCGCGCCGACCGCTGCACCTGCGAGCAACCAGAGCAGGCCCACCTGCAACGGCGCGGGCCAGCCCAGCAGCCAGTACGCGCCGGCCAGCACTGCGCCGGGCAGGAACAGGCCGCCCACCGCGCCTTCCAGGGCGGCAAGACGCGCGGCCCGCGCTGGCAAGGGTTGCCAGTCACCGTGAGCATGGACGGGATTCGAAGATGGCGTCACGCAGGCTCCTGGCACGGACAGTGCCGCGAACGTTAACAGGAGCGCGACGCCGCCGCACCGCATCGATCACCGATGCGGCAAGCGGGCCTTACTGCGCGGCCTGGATCAGGGCGTCGACATCCAGAAGGTGGCCGGCGCGCTCGGCCTTGGTGCGCAGGTAGTGCTCGTTTTCGGCGGTGATATCGCCGGTGACCGGGACGCAGTCGAGCACATCGATCCCGGCATTGCGCAGGCGCTGGGCCTTGGTGGGGTTGTTGCTCAGCAGCGTGATGCGCGAGACACCCAGCGCATGCAGCATCGAAACCGCACTGCCATAACGGCGTTCATCGGCACCGAAGCCAAGCTGCGCATCCGCGTCGATGGTGTCCAGGCCATCGTGCTGGTAGCCATAGGCGCGCATCTTCGCCGCGATACCAGTGCCGCGGCCCTCCTGGTCCAGGTACAGCAGGATGCCGCCGCCGAGTTCTTTCAATTTGTGCAGGCCGCGGCGCAGCTGGTCGCCGCAATCGCACTTGAGCGAGCCGAACAGATCGCCGGTGAGACACGAGGAATGCACGCGCACCGGGACCACGCCGGAGAGATCCGGCTGGCCGACGATGATGGCCACCTGGTCGCGCTGCGCGACGCCGCCGCGGAACACGGCGAAGGTGGTCAGGCCGATGTCGCGCAGCGGAACCGGCGAACGGGCGACCAGTTCGTAATCGTGCGCGGCATGGGCGGCGCCGCACGCCAGGTCGCACAGGCCCACCTGGGCTGCGCCATCGAAACGTGCATCGCCATCGGCAAGCGGCAGGCCCACCATTGCCGGCAGCAGCAGGCCCAGCCGCGCCAGCTCAACGGCACCGGCATCCAGTGCATCGCCGAGTGTCCAGCCAGGTGGCACAGGGCCAGATTCGCGCAGGTAGCCCAGCGAAGGCAGGGCATCGAAGGCGATTCCGGCCAATGGCAGACGGGCGCCGCCGACGGCCTCGACACCCAGTACGCGGACACGGGTTTCGGTCAGGAACAGGTAGTGGCGGTCTGCAGCCAGCGCGGCGAAAGCATCGAAGCTGCGCGCGGTGGCGCTGTCCAGCGCGATCACCGCCAGGCGTTCGCCGCGGTCATCGCTGATCACCACCGGACGGCCCGACCGCAGTTCGGCCACGGCGCGCTCGCAGCGGATCGCGGCGGGGTCGCCGAACAGGAAAGCATCAACAGGCATGGCCGGATCCGGGGGAGGACATCATGGAGTTCCACTATGGGGCTGGATGCGGCGTATTCAACCATTTGTCGGTGCGGTGTAGAGCGGGGCTCTGCCCCGCTGCTCGTTATGGCCTCAGCCGGGCAGAGCCCGGCAGCTGCGCGGCATGGTCTGCAAGCCGCGCAGAGCCCGGCTCTACCAGCTGCTCGGTGTGGCCTCAGCCGGGCAGAGCCCGGCTGTCAGTGCGGATGCTCGTCGGTGGCGTAGGGGTTGCCCTCATGGCTGCCGGGCGGGCGCAGGGAGAAACGTTTGTAGGTCCATTGGTACTGGGCCGGATAGCGGCGGGCGATACGTTCGATACCCGCATTTAGGGCGGTGGCGGCCAGTGTGGCGTCCGCATCGGCCACGGCGGCATCCGCCGGTTCGATATGCAGCGCGAACTGCATGCCGGGCCCGGTCCGCTCGCACCAGCCATACAGCACGGTGGCGCCGGTGCGCTCGGCCAAGCGGTTGACCAAGGTCATGGTCAGCGCCTGCATGCCGAAGAATGGCACGAATACGCCGTCGCCGGCCTTGGGCTGCTGGTCGGGCAGGATGCCGGTGGCCCCGCCCTCCTTCAGTACCTTGAACAGTTGCCGCACTGCCGGGCCTTCGGCGCGAACCTGCTGCACGGTGTCGCCGGCGCGCACCAGCTGCAGGAACGCATCGCTGGCGGGATCCTCCGGCGCCTTGTACACGATGGCGATATGCCCGCGCGAGGCCAGCCACTGGTTGAGCAGCTCCCAGTTGCCGAAGTGCGGGGCGGCAACGATCACCCCCTTGCCGGACGCCAGGGCGGCGTCATACAGCGCCTCGCCATGGCGTTCGCGCAGGTGCAGCCGCAGGTTGTCGGCAGCCGGACGGCTCCACAGACGCAGCGTCTCCACGGCCTGCAGGGCGGTGGAGCGCAGTACGCTGCGGTGCAGGCGGGCACGCTCGCCCGCATCCAGTTCCGGATAGGCCAGTTCCAGGTTGCGCCGGGTCACGCGGCTTTCGCGGGCATTGCCGTGTATCCAGGCCCACGCCAGCGCGCGGGCGAACGCGTGCAGCACGGGCCAGGGCAAGCGGCTGAACAGGGCGGCGGCACGGTAGACGAGCCGGGCTTTGTGGTGCGGATTCATCCGTACAAGTCTAGCGGCTGCACTGCTAAGGTGGCTGGCTGTTGCCTGTCCCGGAGGTCCGATGCTCGTCCTGATCCAGCGCGTCACCGAGGCGTCCGTGCACGTCGAAAACGAGGTGGTGGGTGCCATCGGCGCGGGACTGATGGCGCTGGTGGGCATGGAGCCGGGCGATACCGAAGCGCAGTTGCAGCGGATGGCCGAGCGGCTGCTGGGCTACCGGGTGTTCGCCGACGAGGCGGGGAAGATGAACCGTTCGCTGCGCGATACCGCAGGCGGCCTGCTGCTGGTCAGCCAGTTCACCCTGGCCGCCGATACCCGTTCGGGCACGCGACCCGGCTTCAGCACGGCCGCGCCGCCGGACGAGGCTGAACGGAACTTCAACCGTTTTGTCGCCATCTGCCGCGAAAAACATGCGCCGGGGGTGGAAACGGGACGATTTGGTGCCCATATGGTCGTCAGCCTGGTCAACGACGGTCCCGTGACCTTCCTGCTCAGGCCCTGACCCCCGGGACCACCGCCCGGGCAGGCCGGGCGAGGGGCTGGTATAATGCTACGTTCCCTTTTCCTACTCCAGCCGGTGGCGCGAGCACTACATGGCCAACGAACGTCCTGCCCAATCCGAAATCAAGCAACTGATCAGCAAGGGCCTGGAACAGGGCTACCTGACCTATGCCGAAGTCAACGATCACCTGCCCGACGACATGGTCGATCCGGAGCAGATCGAAGACATCATCGGCATGATCAACGGCATGGGCATCGATGTCCATGAGGTTGCCCCTGATGCGGAAACCCTGCTGCTCAACGACGGCAACACCGGCAACCGCGAGGTGGATGACACCGCTGCCGAAGAAGCCGCTGCCGCGCTGACCGCACTGGATACCGAAGGTGGCCGCACCACCGATCCCGTGCGCATGTACATGCGCGAAATGGGTACCGTGGAGCTGCTGACCCGCGAAGGCGAAATCGCCATCGCCAAGCGCATCGAGGAAGGCCTGGGCCAGGTGCAGGCCGCCTTGGGCCTGTTCCCGGTCTCGGTGGAATCGCTGCTGACCG
>JAFAFF010000187.1 GCA_023423605.1 Pseudomonadota bacterium | reverse complement strand
GGACTGCAGGGCGATTTACAGCGCCGCGTCCTTGAGCTTCTTCAGCGGGCGAACCTTGAGCTTGGTGGTGGCCGGCTTGGCGGCGAACCACTGCTCTTCCTTGGTGAAGGGGTTGATGCCCTTGCGCTTCGGCTTGGCCGGAACGTTGACGGTGGTGATCTTCAGCAGGCCCGGCAGGGTGAAGCTGCCGGCGCCCTTCTTGTGCACCGAGGAGGACACCGCCGATTCCAGCGAGGCGAGCACCGCGCGCACGTCCTTGGCGACGACGCCGGAGGTTTCGGCGATGTGCGCGACCAGGCCGGACTTGGTCAGTGCTTCCTTGATCGGCTTCGGCGCGGCCGGCTTGGCGGCTGCCTTGGTAGCGACTTTCTTTACTGCCTTCTTCGGGGCAGCCTTCTTAGCGGTCTTTGCCATGGTTTCCTGTTCCGTGAACGGTGGTTGTTTGGTCGTGCCGACCCCGTCGGCAAGCGCAATGTAGGGCAACTACAGGGCGCCGCCAATAGGTTATACGCCGAAAACATGGCTTTTTTGCGTTCTCCGGTACCTTTTCAGGGGGATGGGGCGCTGCCGGGACGCCCATCGGACGCCGCAGCGCTCTGCAACGGCTGCTGGAAAACCACTGGAAAACCGCTGTGCGGTCGCATGCCGGACGCCTGCCGCCATCACGCATGCGGCGCCTGCGGGGACGCCGGGTCATTGCATCGCAGCAGGGTGACGCGGTGCTAACGCGCTGCCCGCTAGCGTTATGCCCATTCCAACCGAAGGAGATGACCGATGGGTATTTCGCGCCACGCCACCGCGCACTGGGAAGGCGACCTGAAGACCGGCAAGGGGCAATTGAGCACGCCGCAGAGTGGCCTGATGGACAACACCCGCTATGCCTTCAGCAGCCGCTTCGGCGACGAGAAGGGCACCAACCCGGAAGAACTCATCGCCGCCGCGCATGCCGGCTGCTTCACGATGGCGCTGTCGGCGAAGCTGTCCGAGGCGGGCTTCACCGCCACGTCCCTGGATACCCGTGCCGATGTCGATCTCTCGATGGACGGTGGCCCGCAGTTGTCCCGGATCACCCTGAAGCTGAAAGCCGTGGTACCCGGTATCGATGAAAAACAGTTCCGTGCCATCGCTGATGATGCCAAGCAGAACTGCCCGGTTTCCAAAGCGCTGAGTGCGGTGCCGGTGGAACTGGAAGCGGTCCTGGCGGGCTGATGCCTGATGCCGGCGTGTCCGGCAGGGGAGTAATGGGCAGGTGGCGGCTGCATGGCTGCCACCTGCCTCCATGGGGATGTCAACATGCGCATGATTGCTTCTGCCGTTCTGGGTGCCTGCCTGCTGGCAGGAACGGCGCAGGCCGGGATACGCCTGCTCACCGCCACCACCATCCATACCGGCGATCCCGCTGCGCCGGTCGCCACGGCGCTGGCCTGGGACACGCAGAGCGGAGAGGTTCTGGCGGTGGGCCAGCGACAGACACTGCAGCAGCGGTATCGCACCGCTGCAGTGACCGATGTGGGCCAGGCGACGGTGATTCCCGGCCTCATCGATGCGCATGCCCATCTCATGTTCCTGGGCGCCACCTTGATGCAGGCCGATCTTTCCGGCGCAGCCAGCCGCGAGGAGATCGTGGCGCGCCTGCAGCGCTTCGCCGCCGGCAATCCGGACGGCTGGCTGCTCGGCAACGGCTGGGACCAGAACCTGTGGACGGACCGGCAGATGCCCAGCGCAGCGGACCTGGATGCGGCATTCCCGGATCGGCCGGTGTGGCTGGGGCGCATCGATGGTCATGCCGGCTGGGGCAACAGTGCGGCCCTGCGCGAAGTGGCACGGCGGCCTGGGCAACGCGCGCTGGCGGGTACATGGCAGCCGGCCGGCGGGCGGATACTGCGCGATGCCAGGCAGCAGCCGACGGGTGTCTTCGTGGACGAGGCCGCCTCGATCGTGAGCGCGGTCATTCCGGAACCGGACGAGGCGGCACGCAGCACCATGCTGGCCCGTGCGCTGGACAAGGCCGTCAGCCAGGGCCTGACCGGCGTGCACGACATGGGTGTGTCCCGCGCGGACCTCGCGCTGATGCGACGCTTTGCCGACGCTGGACGGCTGCCCTTGCGCGTCGATGCCTACGCGGACGGCAACAGTGATGCACTGGACGATCTCTGCGAACAGGGCAGCTATCACCATGCGGGCGGGCGCCTGCGCATGCAGGGCGTCAAGCTGTTCATGGACGGCGCGCTGGGCAGCCGCGGCGCGGCATTGCTGGCCGATTACAGCGACGATCCCCATAACCGTGGATTGCTGGTGACATCGCCGGAGGATTTCGAAACCGCCGTACGCAAGGCGCATGCCTGCCACCTACAGGTGGCCACGCACGCCATCGGTGATCGTGGCAACCGCATCGCACTGGATACGTATGCACGCGTGCTGGGGACGCAGGCGCGCACGGACCACCGCTGGCGCATCGAACACGCGCAGGTGGTGGCGCTGGAGGATGTGCCGCGTTTCGCCCGGCTGGGCGTCATCGCTTCCATGCAGCCCACCCACGCCACCTCGGACATGGGCTGGGCCGAAGACCGCGTCGGTCCGCAACGCATTGCTGGCGCATATGCATGGCGACGGATGCTGGAGACGGGCGCGCATCTGGCGTTGGGCTCGGATTTCCCGGTGGAACAGGTCGATCCCCGGCTGGGCCTGCATGCGGCGGTGACCCGCCAGGATCGCGCCGGGTTGCCGGCGGCGGGCTGGAAACCCGACCAGCGCCTGACGGCCGCCGAAGCGCTGCGTGGCTTCACCGCCGACGCAGCCTGGGCCGGCCGCGATGAACAGCAGGTCGGTCGCCTGCGGCCGGGAATGCGCGCTGATTTCGTGGTGCTGGACCGCGATCCGCTGGATGTGTCGCCGACGGAGCTGGCCGACCTGCAGGTGCGCTCCACCTGGGTGGATGGCCGGCCGGTATACGAAGCGGCGCGTTGAGCGCCCGCCGGGACGATAACGCCCGGCAGGCGCGGGTCACCAGTCCAGGGTGCCGCGTATGACTGTCTGTATCTGGCCTCCGGACCACACATCGCCGTCGGCGTCGACATGCAGGTGCAGGCGTGCGTCATGGCCGACCTCGCGCCCCTGGCTGGCGATGTAATCGCGGCGACCGCCAGGCAATGCATCGCGCTCGTCCAGCCAGGCGGCCAACACGGCATTGGCCGCCCCGGATGCGGCGTCCTCGAACCGCCGGCCATTGCCGACGAAGGCGCGCACCGCCACGTCCCAGGATTCACCACGGCTGCGCGCATAGGCGAACACGCCCATGCTGTCGGTGGATTCGGCCAGTGCCGCCACCGCATCCCAGTCCGGCCGCAGGCTGCGCAGTGCCTGCTCATCGGCCAGTTCCACCACCCACCAGCTGCGCCCGCCGAGCATGCGTGCCGGCGGCAATGCGCCGCACGGCCATCCCGCCAGTGCCTGTTGCAGGCGCGGATCGGCGGCCGTGACCACTTCAGCAACGCTGGCGCGCGGGGTACGGATGGCAATGCGACGTTCCGTGCCCGTACCTTGCACCCGCAGGGGCAGCTGTCCGGCGATGCCATCCTGCACCAGCAGGCCCTGCACCGGCGTTGCCAAGCCATGTTCCAGCACGGCGTGCGCGGTGCCGATGCTCGGGTGGCCGGCGAACGGGACTTCCTTCTGCGGGCTGAACATGCGCAGCCGGTAGCTGCTTCCGGGCGCGGTGGGGGCGAATACAAAGGTGGTTTCCGGCAGGCGCGTCCAGCGCGCGATCGCCTGCATCCGCGCATCGTCCAGGCCTTCGGCATCCAGTACCACGGCCAACGGGTTGCCGGCGCCCGGGGCAGGGGAGAACACATCCAGTTGCAGGTAACGGCGTACGGACATCGGGGGCAACTCCAGGAAAGGGGGGGGGGCGGGAGCGCGGTGAGGTCGCCGCACATGGTCCGGCGCTACCGGGCAGGCGGCACAGGGTAGCGCGGCATGCCGCCGGGCATGGTCCGGCGCTACCAGTTGATCTGGCCGTCGATCACTGGCTGCACCAGGCCGCCGATCCATACCGTGCCCCCGGCATCGACGCGGACGTTGACGAGGCCGTCGCGGCCGACTTCGCGGCCTTGACTGGTCACGTAGCTGCCAACGTCGCCGGGCAGGACGGCACGTTCGCGCAGCCAGGCGCCGATCAGGGCGTTGGCGCTGCCGGTGACCGGGTCCTCGGGCACGTTCACCGCGTCGCCGGGGCAGAACGCGCGCACCACGCGGCTGTGCCCCGCGGCGGCCTCATCGGCGAACACCGCCACTCCGGTCGCGCCGGTCGCATTGGTCCAGTCGCGCAGGGCGGCCATGTCCGGGGCCAGGCCGCGCACGGCGGCGGCGTCGCGCAGCGGCAGCAGCCACCAGCGTGGCCCGTTGTCCCACAGTTCCGGCACATGGCCCGCAGCGGCCAGGGCCAGCAGCGGTTCCGGCACCGCGCCGGGTGCGGTCGGCAGGTGGTATGCGGGCGGGCTGGCCAGTTCGATGGTCGGTGCATCGGCGGCACCACTCACCCGCACCGGCAGCAGGCCGGCGGCGCATTGCTGAACCAACGCGCCGCCATCGCGCGGCGTGGCCAGCCCGCAGGTGACCGCTGCCCAGGCCGCACCCACGCTGGGGTGGCCGGCAAACGGCAGCTCGCTTCCGGGGGTGAAGATGCGGATGTGGTAGTCGGCACCGGGAGCGCTGGGGCGCAGGAAGAACACCGTCTCGGACAGGTTCAGCCAGGCAGCCAGCGCCTGCATGCGCCCGGCGGACAGCCCGTCGGCGCCCAGCACCACGCCCAGCGGGTTGCCGGTGCCGGGCTGGTGGGCGAAGACATCAAGCTGCAGGTAATGGAAGGCGGTCATGGGCGCGTCATTGAGCTTAGAATCGAAGGTTCCGCCCCCACGGGCGGCTCCCCCACATTACACATAGCCTATCCATGTCAGCTTCTTCCCTCGTCGATCGCTGGATCGTACTCAAGTTCGGCGGCACTTCGGTGTCGCGTCGCCACCGCTGGGACACGATCGGGAAACTGGCGAAAAAACGCGCGGAAGAGACCGGCTCGCGCGTGCTGGTGGTGGTTTCCGCGCTGTCGGGGGTGACCAACGAACTGACCGCCATTGCCGATGGCGCAGCCGACAGCCGCGAGCGCATGGCCGCGCTGGTGGAACGCCATGAAGCGTTCCTGGACGAACTGGAGCTGGGCCGCGACGTGCTGGCCACGCACCTGGGCACGTTGCAGGCGCTGCTGGACGATCCGCGCGCGCAGGCCCGTCCGCTGGACTGGCAGGCCGAGGTGCTGGGCCATGGCGAGCTGCTGTCGTCTTCGATCGGCGCGGCGTACCTGCGCGGCAATGGCCTGGACATGGGCTGGATGGATGCGCGCGAGTGGCTGCACGCGTTGCCGCCGCAGCCCAGCCAGAGTGCCTGGTCGCAGCGGCTTTCGGTGAACTGCCAGTGGAAATCCGACCACGACTGGGCGCAGCGCTTCCACGCCCAGCCCACCCGGCTGCTGATCACCCAGGGCTTCATCGCCCGGCATGCCGATGGTGGTACCGCCATCCTTGGCCGCGGCGGTTCGGATACCTCGGCCGCATACTTCGGGGCGCTGCTCGGGGCCAGCCGCGTGGAGATCTGGACTGACGTGCCGGGCATGTTCAGCGCCAATCCGCGCGATGTGCCGGACGCGCGCCTGCTGACCCGGCTGGATTATTACGAAGCGCAGGAAATCGCCACCACCGGCGCCAAGGTGCTGCATCCGCGCTCCATCAAGCCCTGTCGCGATGGCGGCGTGCCGATGGCCATCCTGGATACCGAGCGTCCGGAACTGCCGGGCACCAGCATCGACGGCAGTGCCGCGCCGGTGCCGGGCGTCAAGGCGATCAGCCGCCGCAACGGCATCGTGCTGGTGTCGATGGAAGGCATCGGCATGTGGCAGCAGGTCGGCTTCCTGGCCGACGTGTTCGGGCTTTTCAGGAAGCACGGGCTGTCGGTGGACCTGATCGGTTCGGCTGAAACCAACGTCACCGTGTCGCTGGATCCGTCCGAGAACCTGGTCAGCACCGACGTGCTGGCCGCGTTGTCGGCCGACCTTTCGCAGATCTGCAAGGTCAAGGTCATCGTGCCCTGCGCGGCGATCACCCTGGTCGGGCGGGGCATGCGTTCGCTGCTGCACAAGCTGTCGGACGTGTGGGCGACCTTCGGCCGCGAACGCGTGCACATGATTTCGCAGTCGTCCAACGACCTCAACCTGACCTTCGTCATCGACGAGGAGGACGCCGACGGGCTGCTGCCGATCCTGCATGCCGAACTGATCGACAGCGGCGCGATGCCGGTGGAGGAAACCGAGGTGTTCGGCCCACGCTGGCGCGAGATCGCCGGCAGCGTGCGTCCGCGCGGCACGCCGTGGTGGCGCGGCCACCGCGAGCGGCTGCTGCAGCTGGCCGACGCCGGTACGCCGCGTTACGTGTACCACCTGCCCACGGTGCGGGCGCGTGCGCGTGCACTGGCTGCGGTCATCCAGATCGACCACCGCTACTACGCCATCAAGGCCAACAGCCATCCGGACATCCTGCGCACGCTGGAAGCCGAAGGCTTCGGCCTGGAATGCGTATCGCTGGGCGAGCTCCAGCATGTGTTCGCCGTGCTGCCGGAGCTGTCGCCGGCGCGCGTGCTGTTCACGCCGAGCTTCTGCCCGCACCAGGAATACGCGGCCGCATTCGCGCTGGGCGTCACCGTCACCGTGGACAACGTGGAAGCACTGCAGCGCTGGCCGGACCTGTTCCGCGACCGTGCGTTGTGGCTGCGCGTGGATCTCGGCCGTGGCGAAGGGCACCACGCGAAGGTGCGTACCGGTGGCAAGGAATCCAAGTTCGGCCTGCCGATGGCGCGCGTGGACGAGTTCGTGCGCGTGGCCGGCGAACTCGGCAGCCGCGTGGTGGGGCTGCATGCCCACCTGGGCAGTGGCGTGGAAACCGCCCAGCACTGGCGCCTGATGTGCGACGAACTGGCCGGCTTCGCACGCCGCATCGGCAGCGTGCAGACCATCGACATCGGCGGCGGCATGCCGATTCCCTACAGCGAGGAAGACGAGCCCTTCGACCTGGAGGCATGGGCGGCGGGCCTGGCCGAGGTGAAGGCCGTGCACCCGGCATTCCGCCTGGCCATCGAACCCGGCCGCTACCTGGTGGCCGAATCCGGCGTGCTGCTGACCCGCGCCACCCAGGTGGTGGAAAAGGATGGCGTGCGCCGCGTCGGCCTGGACGCAGGCATGAACACCCTGATCCGCCCGGCGCTGTACGACGCCTGGCATGACATCGAGAACCTCAGCCGCCAGGGCGGGTACGCCGAGGCGGCGTTCGATGTGGTCGGGCCGATCTGCGAATCCAGCGATGTGTTCGGCAAGCGCCGCAAGCTGCCGGTATCCACGGCACCGGACGACGTGATGCTGGTGGCCGACACCGGCGCTTATGGCTACGTGATGGCCAGTACGTACAACCAGCGCGCGCTGCCCGGCGAGGACGTGATCGAATGACGCCGCGCCACCGCTTCCACCGTGCCCCGGCGCGGAAATCTGTTCTCCCGCGCCATGGCGCGGACATGTGCCTGACGGAAACTTCATGACTGCCTTCGACAAACACCAGGTCTCCTGCTTCCGCTTCGTCCGCTGCGAATTCGCGGCCGATACCGGCGTGGCCCGGCTGGTCTATGCCTTCGACGACGGCCCGGAGATGGTGGAAACCGTTACCGTGCCGGGTGCGCCGTTCGTGCTCGACGATGCGCGCGCGGCCGCCGTGCAGCGCGCGCTGCAGCTGCTGCACCTGATTGCCGGCGTGAGCTACTACAAGGCCGGCGTGCCGGAGACGGTCTCCGTCGACAGCTACGCCATCGATGCGGACACCGCCGCGCTGGTGGAGGACATCTACCTCAATGGGCTGGGCGAGTTCGCTTACCGCAATGGCCTGAACCTGCGCGGGCGTTTCCGCCTGCCGGTGCAGGGCGGCCCGTCGCCGGCACCGTCGCTTGGCCTGCGCGCGCACGCGCTGGTCGCCATCGGTGGCGGCAAGGATTCGCTGGTCAGCATCGAAGCGCTGCGCCGCGCCGGCGTGGATGAAACGGTCACCTGGATCGGTGGTTCGCAGCTGATCCGCGCCTGTGCCGAACGCACGGCGCTGCCCACGCTGAACCTCGGGCGTTCGCTGGCGCCGGAACTGTTCGAGCTGAACCGGCAGGGTGCATGGAACGGGCACATTCCGGTGACCGCGGTGAACTCGGCCATCCTGGTGCTGGCCGCGCTGCTGCAGGATGTTGACCAGGTGGTGTTCTCCAACGAACGTTCGGCCAGTTATGGCAGCCAGATTCCCGGCACCGGCGAAGTGAACCACCAGTGGTCCAAGGGCTGGGCGTTCGAGCAGGCGTTCGGCACGCACGTACAGCGATTCGTCGCTGCCGACCTGCAGTACTACTCGCTGCTGCGCCCGATGTCGGAACTGGCGGTGGCGCGGCAGTTCACCCGGACCGATTTCTACGACGCGCATTTTTCCAGCTGCAACCGCAACTTCCACATCCTCGGCGAGCGCCCGGTGAACCGCTGGTGCGGGGTGTGCCCGAAATGCCACTTCGTGTTCCTGGCGCTGGCACCGTTCATGCCCAAGACCCGGCTGGTGCGCATCTTCGGCCGCAACCTGCTGGACGATGCCGACCAGGCCGCAGGCTTCGATGCGCTGCTGGAATTCCATGACCACAAGCCGTTCGAATGCGTGGGCGAAGGCCGTGAATCGCGTGCGGCCATGGCGGCGCTGGCCACCCGCGCGGAATGGAAGGAAGACGCACTGGTGAAGCGTTTCTGCAACGAGATCCTGCCGCAGCTGGAGGCCGCCGAGCTGGCGATCGAGCCGCTGCTGGAGCTGCAGGGCGAGCATCGCATCCCGGACGCGGTATGGGAGCGCGTGCGTGAAGATTTCGCAGCTTGAGGGCCAGCGTGTCGCCCTGTGGGGCTGGGGACGCGAAGGCCACGCAGCGTTCGCGCTGCTGCAGGCGCGCCTGCCTGCGCTGCCCCTGACGCTGTTCTGCCCGCCCGCGGAGGTCGATGCGGCGCGCGCCGAAACCGCAGGTGCGCTGGACGTGCGCGGCGAGCCCGACGCCGACGCGCTGGCCGCGTTCCAGGTGGTCATCAAGTCGCCGGGCATCAGCCCCTACCAGCCGATCGCCGTTGCCGCCGCTTCGCGGGGCACCCGGTTCATCGGTGGCACCGCGCTGTGGTTCGCCGAACACGCAGGCGACGATGGCGTGGTGCGCAACGCCATCTGCGTGACCGGTACCAAGGGCAAAAGCACCACCACGGCGCTGCTGGCGCACCTGCTGCGGGCGGCAGGACATCGCACCGGCCTGGCCGGCAACATCGGCCTGCCGTTGCTGGAAGTGTTCGATGCACGGCCGGCTCCGGAGTACTGGGCGGTGGAACTGTCCAGCTACCAGACCGGTGAGGTGGCGCGCAGCGGTGCGCACCCGCAGGTGGCGGTGGTGTTGAACCTGTTCCCCGAACATCTGGACTGGCATGGCAGCGAGCAGCGTTATATCGAGGACAAGCTGCAGCTGGTGACGGCAGCGGCACCGCGGGTGGCGGTGTTGAATGCCGCCGATCCGCATCTGGCTTCGCTGTCGCTGCCGGGAAGCGACGTGGTGTGGTTCAACCAGCCCGCAGGCTGGCACATGCGCGGCGACGTGGTGCACCGTGGCGAGCGGGCGGTGTTCGATACCCGCGATACCCCGCTGCCGGGCCGGCACAACCGTGGCAACCTGTGTGCGGTGTTGGCCGCCCTGGAAGCGCTGGGCCTGGATGCCGAAGCGATGGCACCGGCGGCGCAATCCTTCCGGCCGTTGCCGAACCGCCTGCAGGTGCTGGGTGCGCGCGACGGCATGCGGTACGTCAACGATTCGATCAGCACCACTCCACATGCCAGCCTGGCGGCGCTGGAATGCTTTGGCGGGCAGCGGATCGCGCTGCTGGTGGGAGGCCACGACCGCGGCCTGGACTGGGGCGGTTTCGTCCAGCACATGGCAGAGGGTGAGGCACCGGTGGAGATCGTGACGATGGGGGCGAACGGCCCGCGCATCCACGCGCTGCTGCAGCCGCTGGCGGATGCGGGGCGCTTTGGCCTGCATGCCGCGCACGACCTGCCCGAAGCGGTGGCGCTGGCACGCCAGGCGCTGGGCGGCGCAGGCGGCGTGGTGCTGCTGTCGCCCGGCGCGCCAAGCTTCGGAGCCTATCGCGACTATGTCGCCCGCGGCCGTCACTTCGCCATCCTGGCCGGCTTCGATCCCGACGCCATCACCACCATCCCCGGCCTCGGCCTTTGAAAAAAGGGGGACGGAGGCGGTTAATTTCAATTAACTGCCTCCGTCCCCCTTTTTCTAGTGGCTGCGCTGGACGGCGTAGCGGGCCAGGCCGCGCAGGGCGGCGATGGCGTCGTTGTCGGGCAGGGCATCAAGGGTGCGCTCGGCGGCGTCGGCATATTCCTCGGCGCGGCGTCGGCTGTAGTCCAGTCCACCGGTGGCGCGGATCGCTGCCAGCACTTCCGGCATCGCGGAGGCATCGCCCTCCTGCACGATCGCGCGCAGGCGCTGGCGCGTGGCTTCATCGGAATGGGCCATGGCGTGGATCAGCGGCAGGGTCGCCTTGCCTTCAGCCAGGTCGTCGCCCAGGTTCTTGCCCAGTTCGTCCGCGTTGGCCGAATAATCCAGCACGTCGTCGGCTATCTGGAAGGCATAGCCCAGGTTCATGCCGTAATCGTACAGCGCCTGCTGCACGGCTTCGTCCACGCCGCTGGCCAGCGCGCCCAGCCGGGTACCGGCAGCGAACAGCACCGCCGTCTTGCGCTCGATCACGCGCAGGTAGGCGGCTTCGTCGGTGTCCGGGTTATGCACGTGCAGCAGCTGCAGCACCTCACCTTCGGCGATGCGGTTGGTGGTGTCGGCGAGGATCCGCATCACCGGCATGCGGTCCAGCTCCACCATCAACTGAAAACTGCGCGAATACAGGAAATCGCCCACCAGCACGCTCGGCGCATTGCCCCACAACGCATTGGCGGTGCTGCGGCCGCGGCGCAGGCTGGATTCGTCCACCACGTCGTCGTGCAGCAGGGTGGAGGTATGGATGAACTCGATGATGGCCGCCAGCTGGTGGTGCTCGGCACCGGCGCCGCTGCCGCCGGCGGCGTGGCCGGCCAGCATCACCAGCATCGGCCGCAGGCGCTTGCCACCGGCGGAAATGATGTGGTCCGCGATCTGGTTGATCAGCACCACGTCCGAGGACAGCCGACGCCGGATCAGGGCATCGACGGCCGCCATGTCCGCGGCAGCGAGCGACTGGATCTGGGGCAGGCCCAGGGCGGGGCGGGTGTCTTCGAGGATGGTCATGCGGTCTGGCTTGAAGGCTTCACGCCAATTATAGGCGCTGGCCGTGAAATGCGGGCGCAGAGGCGTCGGCTTCCCGCCCGGGCAGCGGCTGTCCTTGAATACGTATGCAGGTATCACTGGACACGCATCCGCACCGCTAAGCTTTGCCGGATGCATTCCGGCCCGTGTTTCCCCATGGGCCAACAGTGGCCGGAGGGGCCCGATGTCCAATACTCCCTGGTGGCGCGGCGCCGTCATCTACCAGATCTACCCACGCAGTTTCCTGGATGCCAATGGCGATGGGGTGGGCGACCTGCCCGGCATCATCGAACGCCTGGACTACATCGCGGCACTGGGCGTGGACGCGATCTGGATATCGCCCTTCTTCAAATCACCGATGGCGGATTTCGGTTACGACATCGCCGATTACCGTGATATCGATCCGCTGTTCGGCACCCTGGCCGATTTCGATCGCCTGTTGGCCAAGGCCCACGGGCTGGGACTCAAGGTGGTGATCGACCAGGTCCTCAGCCATACCTCGATCGACCATGCGTGGTTCCAGGAAAGCCGGCAGGACCGTACCAACCCCAGGGCGAACTGGTATGTGTGGGCCGACCCGCGCGAAGACGGCACGCCACCCAACAACTGGTTGTCGCTGTTCGGTGGCTGCGCCTGGCAATGGGAGCCGCGCCGCGAACAGTATTTCCTGCACAACTTCCTGGCAGAGCAGCCGGACCTCAACTTCCACGACCCGGAGGTGCAGCGTGCCACGCTGGAAAACGTGCGCTTCTGGCTGGACCGCGGCGTTGATGGTTTCCGGCTGGATGCGATCAACTTCTGCTTCCACGACCGGCAACTGCGTGACAACCCGGCCAAGCCGGTGGAGAAGCGGGTGGGGCGCGGCTTCAGTGCCGATAATCCCTATGCGTACCAGTACCACTATTACAACAACACGCAGCCGGAGAACCTGCCGTTCCTGGAACAGCTGCGTGCGTTGCTGGACGAATATCCCGGTGCCGTCAGCCTGGGTGAAATCTCGTCGGAGGATTCGCTGGCCACCACGGCCGAATACACCAGCGCCGGCCGGCTGCACATGGGCTACAGCTTCGAACTGCTGGTGGACGATTACAGCGTGGACTACATCCGCAGTACCGTGTCGCGGTTGGAAACAGCGATGACCGAAGGCTGGCCCTGCTGGGCGGTCTCCAACCATGACGTGGAGCGTGCGGTCACCCGCTGGGGGGGCCACCCGGCCAACCCGCGCCTGGCACGCATGCTGGTGGCGATGCTGTGTTCGCTGCGTGGCTCCATCTGCCTCTACCAGGGTGAAGAGCTGGGCCTGGGCGAAGCGGACGTACCGTTCGAGGCGCTGCAGGATCCCTATGGCATCACCTTCTGGCCCAATTTCAAGGGCCGCGATGGCTGCCGTACGCCAATGCCGTGGACGCCTGCACCGCTGGCAGGTTTCACCAGTGGCCAACCGTGGCTGCCGATTCCGCCGGATCACCTGCAGCGCGCGGTAGCGGTGCAGGAAGGCGACCCGGCGTCGGTGCTGAACGCGTTCCGGGCGTTCCTGGCGTGGCGACACGCGCAACCGGCACTGCTGGTCGGCGACATCCGCTTTCTGGACAGTGCCGAGCCGGTGCTGATGTTCCAGCGCACGCATGAAGGAACCACGTTGTTGCTGGCGTTCAATCTGTCCGGTGAGGACGTGCGTCATCCCTTGCCGGCGGGCGACTGGCAGACGATTGCCGTGCCCGGACCGGATAACGGCAGGCTGGACGGCCATGAGCTCGTGTTGCCCGCACACGCGATGATCTGCGCGAAGGCAAGGTAGCGCTTCGCGCGGAGGCACTACCGGCTGCGGTTTCCGGATTATCCGTCGCCGCGTCAGTCGAGGCGTAGCCACTGCTGATGCGCGTGGATGCGCGGCGTTGTCGTCAAGTCACAGGCCTGACGGCAACGACGCGCGCCCACGGGTTCACGATGCCTGCCGGCCGGCAGCCGGTATGACCGGGGTGTAGTCCATCTGTTCAGGGCTTCCTGACGTGGGGCGACACCGCGTTCAGAGCGGCGGACAACCCAATGCCAGCTGGCCATTGCGGTTGCACAGGTTGACGACGCGGTCGTGTGGCCCGTGATAGGCGCTCGATTTCGAGCCGCCGTTGTCCGTTCGGCAACTGGCAGCGATCTGGCAGTCGCCGCCGATGAAGTATCTGGTGCTGGTCATGTGGCATGTCAGCGAGGCCTGTGAG
>JAFAFF010000119.1 GCA_023423605.1 Pseudomonadota bacterium | reverse complement strand
ATCGTGGACCGCTCGCCTCCTTCCGCCAGCACCTCACCCCGTATCCCCTTCAGCGCGCGTTCGCGTGCTTTCTTCGCCCACGCGCGCTGGGGTATTTTCTCGCGCAGCATGGCGGCGATCTTTGGCGGCTATGCGCTAGCTGCAGTCACCAGCGTGTTCTGCACGGTCGTGTTGCCGGGTGAGCGGGGGCAGACCGTGCTCACCGGGATGCTGGTGGCCATCGTGGTGGCTGCGTGCGCCGCGTTGTGGGCGTTCGCCACGCGCAGCGCCTTGCGTGCGTGGCTGGGCATCGTGCTGCCGGCGTTGCTGATGGCGGGCATCGCACGCGCACTGGGAGCCTGGGCATGAAGAACGGATTCCGCCAGTCCATGGCCTGGCTGCATACGTGGACCGGCCTGCTGGTCGGCTGGCTGCTGCTGCTCATCTTCATGGCCGGCACCGCCAGCTACTACCGCGAGGAGATCAGCCGCTGGATGCGGCCGGAACTGCCGGCAAGCACGGTAAGCACCGACGTCGCCGCGCAGCGTGCCGTGCACTTCCTGCAGGAGCATGCCGGCAACGCCGAAACCTGGTTCGTGACCCTGCCCGATCCGCGCAACCCGGCCATGCGCATGTTCTGGCGCAATCCCGAATCGATGGTGAAGCCACCGGCGGAAGGCGAGAAACGCCGCCGCCGCGGTGGCGGGCGCTTCGGTGACGCCACCGTGGACCCCAATACCGGCGAGAAACTGCAGGCGCGCGAAACCCGCGGCGGTGATTTCTTCTACCGCCTGCATTTCGACCTGCACTACATCCCGGTGCTGTGGGCGCGCTACCTGGTGGGCTTCTGCGCGATGTTCATGCTGGTGGCGATCATCACCGGCGTCATCACCCACAAGAAGATCTTCAAGGACTTCTTCACCTTCCGCCCGGACAAGGGCCTGCGCTCGTGGCTGGATTTCCACAACGTCAGCGCGGTGATGGCGTTGCCTTACCACGCCATGATCACCTACACCGGCATCGTGACGCTGATGGTGATGTACCTGCCATGGGGCATCAAGGTGGCGTATCCACAGGATGAAGCGGCGTTCTTCAGCGAAGCCTTCGGTGGCCTGCCGGAGGTCGCGGCGCCGGCCGAGGGGCGTGCCGTGGCGCTGCCCATCCGCCAGTTGCTGGACAGCGCCAGGCGGCACTGGAACGGTGCCGACGTGGCTGGCTTCAGCGTTACCAGCCCCGGTGCGGGGAATGCAGTGATCGATATCCGCCAGCGCGATGGCAGACGGCTGTCCAATGACACGCCGGCCCTGCGCTACGACATGGTCAGCGGCCAACTGCTGCAGGAAAGCCCGTCCGCCGGCGGCGCCACCGCTACCCGCGGGGTGATGTACGGCCTGCACCTGGCGCGTTTCGCCGATTGGGGGCTGCGCGCACTGTTCTTCCTGTCCGGCCTGATCGGTTGCCTGATGGTCGCCAGCGGGGTGGTGCTGTGGGCGGTGAAGGAACGTCCCAAGCATGCGAAGACGGGCAGGACCGGCTTCGGGCTGCGCCTGGTGGATGCGCTGAACATCGGTGCGGTTGCCGGCCTGCCCATCGCATTCGCTGCGTATTTCCTGGGCAACCGCCTGCTGCCCCTGGACATGGCGGCGCGCGCCGATGCGGAAGTCGCGGTGTTCTTCCAGGCGTGGGCTGCCGCGCTGCTGGCTGCGTTCATATGGCCGAAGCGGATGATGTGGGCATGGCAGCTGTACCTGGGCGCTGCGTTGTTCGCACTGGTCCCCGTGGTCAACGCGCTCACCACGCATGCGCACCTGGGGGTGACGATCCGTTCCGGGGACTGGGTACTGGCCGGCTTCGATCTGGTCATGATCGCCTTCGCTGCGATGCTGGTGATGTGCGCGTGGCGCATGCAGCGCTGGCAGCCACCGCTGAGCGCGGCCGACCGGAAGAAGCGCCAGGCTGCTGCCACGCCGGCTGCCAGGGTGGAGGCTGGCGCATGATGATGCTTGCGCTTGGCCTGTCGTTCTCGGGGTTCACCGCGCTGTCGCTGGCGATGGAAAAGCACCAGCAGGCGCTGCATGGAGCAAGGGCGGCGCCGCCGGCACGCCGCCGGCTGTGGTCGCTGTTGGGCTGGATTGCGCTGGTGGCGGCGTTTGCCGCCTGCGTGGCCGACCATGGCTGGGGGCTCGGTCCGGTGCTGTGGCTGGGAGCGCTGACCCTGGCCGGCCTGCTGCTGGCGTTCGGGCTGTACCCATGGCGGCCACGCTGGATAGCACCGCTGGCGTGGGTGCTGCCGGTGATCGGATTGGCCGCATTGTTCCTGTAGAGCGGGGCTCTGCCCCGCTGCGTGGTATGGCTCCAGCCGGGCAGAGCCCGGCGCTACGCGATCGGGGCGCGGGTCAGTTCCCAGGCGCGATGGATGCGCGGGTTGCGTTCGAAATCCGGTCCGATGGTGCGTGGACTGATCTCGCGGCAGCGGGCGAATTCGGCGATGGCGTTCTCCTCCAGCTTGAAACGGCGGAAGTTGTTGGAGAAATACAACACACCCTCCGGCGCCAGCCGGGCGACCGCTGCACGCAACAGGCGCAGCTGTTCGCGCTGCACGTCGAAATCCTCCGCACGCGCCGAATTGGAGAACGTCGGCGGATCGCAGAAGATCACGTCGTACTGTCCAGAATCGGCTTCCAGCCACGCCATCGCATCAGCCTGGACCAGCAGGTGCTGGTTGCCGCCCTGGCCGTTGAGTGCCAGGTTGTCATAACACCATTGCAGATAGGTCGCCGACAGGTCCACGCTGGTGG
>JAFAFF010000085.1 GCA_023423605.1 Pseudomonadota bacterium | reverse complement strand
CCCACCAGTAGCGCTGGCGGATGTTGGCCGAGGTGGTGGTCTTGTTGGCGATGGTGACTTCCGCCGGATCCTGCAGGTAGGTCTGCGCGATGCGGCGGATGGCCGGCGGCATGGTCGCGGAGAACAGCGCCACCTGACGCTGCTCCGGCAGCTTCTTGAGCACCGCTTCGACATCGTCGATGAAGCCCATGCGCAGCATCTCGTCGGCTTCGTCCAGCACCAGCGTCTTCAGCTCGGACAGGTCCAGGGTGCCGCGGTTGAGGTGATCGATCACCCGGCCCGGGGTGCCTACCACGATATGCACGCCGCGGCGCAGCGCCGACAGCTGCTGGCCATAGGGTTGTCCGCCGTAGACCGGCAGCACGCGGAAACCGGGGATCTTCGAGGAATAGGTCTGGAACGCCTCAGCCACCTGGATGGCCAGTTCGCGCGTGGGCGCCAGCACCAGCGCCTGCGGCTTCACCTGCTGCAGGTCGATGTTGGACAGCACAGGCAGGGCGAACGCCGCGGTCTTGCCGGTACCGGTCTGGGCCTGGCCCAGCACATCGCGGCCCGCCAGCATCGCCGGAATGGTCGCGGCCTGGATGGGCGAAGGGGTTTCATAACCAACGGCGCTGACGGCCTGCATGACGGGCTCGGACAGGCCGAGCTGCGCGAACTGCAGCGGCGCCTGGGTATCTTGGGACATGGGAAACTCCGAAGGCACTGCCACGAACGTGGCAGGCGGATAAAAAGGGGGTGGTATGCGCGTAGGGCGCCCTTCTATCGCGTGCCCTGGCGCTTTCGTCGAGATTTCGTCGAGTGCAGAGGATACAGCAGGTTGCATGAACACTGCTTGCAGCGCCGGTCGCCTGCCGTTCAGCAGCGCCTGGCCCGGATGCCCCGCAGCGCTGGGCAAGCGTCCGCCGCGCCCGCACAATGGCCCTCCTTTCCAACGGGACATCCCATGCAGATCCTCGAATTCGACCTGGACGGCGAGTACGTCGAGCTCAAGCAACTGCTCAAGCTCACCGATCTGGTCAGCAGTGGCGGTGAAGCCAAGATGGCCATCGGCGAGGGCCTGGTACGGGTCGATGGTGCGGTGGAACTGCGCAAGGCCTGCAAGATCCGCGCCGGCCAGCAGGTGGAATTCAACGACAGCCTGATCCGCGTGCTGGCGCTGGCCTGAGCCCGGCCCCTCCCTGCCGGCGCGCCTATGCGCCTGCCGGCTGGGTCAGATGGTGGGCGATCAGCCGCCGGAACGGGCGCACGCCCTGCGCCAGCCGCAGGCCCGCCGCGCGCAGCAGGCGCACCGGCACGCGGTCGTCGCTGTAGACACGGGCAATGGCGTTGGTCGCCTCGTACAGCGGACGCGACGCCAGCCGATGCCCGCGCTGGTAGCGCGCAAGCATCGTCGGATCACCGATGTCCCCACCGTGCGCCTGCCGTGCGGTGAGCAGGTCGGCCAGCCGCTGCTGGCTGGCCAGCCCCAGGTTGAAGCCATGCGCGGTGACCGGGTGCATGCCGACCGCTGCATCGCCGATCAGCGCCGCGCGCGTGGCGACGAACTGCTGGGCGTAGACGCCGACCAGCGGATAGGCGAGCGGACGGGCAAGCGGTTGCATGCGTCCCAGCCGATGGCCGAAGAAGCCGGTGATGGCCTCGCCAACGGTCGCATCATCCATTGCCAGCAACGCTTCCACATCCGCTGGCGGCAGCGTGACCACCGCCGATGCCTGGCCGTTGTTGAGCGGCAGCAGGGCCACGGTACGCCCATAGCCGAACCACTCCCACGCGGTATGGTGGTGTTCGCGTTCGACCTGCAGCCGGCAGACCAGCATGGACCTGCCGAAATCGCGCATGCGCGCGCCGATGCCGAGCAGGCGCCGGGTGCCGGAAAAGCGGCTGTCGGCTGCCACCAGCAACCGCGCATGCAGGCTGCTGCCATCATCCAGGCCGACGCAGCAGCCCGCTTCGACGGTTGCCACCGATTCCACCCGGCGGCCATCCAGTACCTGCAGGCCCGCCTGGTCCTTCACCGCGTCCCACGCGGCGCGACGGATCAGGTGATTGGGCACCAGCCAGCCCAGCGGTTCGCCCGCGCGACGCTCGCTGGCGAAATTCAACGCGAACGGCGACGCGCCGTCCATTACCCTGGCATCGCGCAGTTCGGAGATGTCCGCCGCCGGAAGCCGCTGCCACACCTGCAGGCGTTCGAGGATCTGTCGCGACGCATGGGTCAGCGCGATCTCGCGGCCATCGAAGGCCGCGTCAGCCAGCGCCTGGCGCGGCTGCGGTTCAACCATGCATACCCGCAGGCCGGTATCGGCCAGGGCACGGGCGAAACACAGCCCGGTCGGGCCTGCGCCCACCACCACCACGTCGGTCCTGTGCATGCATGCTGCTCCACCGGGTCACTGTCCGGCCAGCATAACGTGCATGCCGTGGCGGCCGCCTTGATCTGGATCAGCAGCGCGCCAGCGATGCGTTACAGCAGGGCGAACACCAGCGCCAGCACTGCAACCAGCGATACCAGCCACACCAGGCTGCGCACGTACGGAATCCCCGCCGCATACAGCGGCAGGTATGCCACGCGCGCCCAGAAATAGACCTGTGCGGCCAGCGCGGTGGTCGCATCGCTGCGTCCGGCGACCACCACGGCGATGGCCGCGGCCGCGAAGAACGGGAACGTCTCGAAGAAATTCGCCTGCGCCCGCGACAGCCGCCCAGCCAGGCGGCCCAGCGGCCTGGCCGGTTCATCGCGCGCCGACGCATTCCAGCCCATCCCTCGTTCGCGGGTGACGGCAGTGGACGTCGCCAGGACGTGCACCAGCCCGAGCAGCATCGCCCAGGCCAGCAGGGTCAGTTCCGTTGGCATGCTGGCGTGCTCCTCACCGCGAGGGCGACGCCACCGGCGGCGTCAGCGCGTACCCGGCCAGGCGCAGCACCTTGTCATCCTCCAGGCGGAAACTGACCAGTTCGCGTACCGGCTGCGGGCTGTTGGCGAAACGCGTGGGAAATGCCACGTTGACATAGGTGCCTTCCGGCACCGGTGCGCCTGCGCCATAACGCATGCGGCTGACGCTGGGCTTGCCCCGGCTGACCAGCGCACCCACCTTGCCCCGCGCAGCGGCGATCTGGCTGGCGAAGGCCTCGCGGATGACCGCGTTGCGGGCCACGCTGGATGCACCATCCCAGAGTTCGCCGGTACGGTTGGCATCGACCAGTTGCGCCGCCTGCAGGGCGGCGCGGCTCATCTCCGCGTCCTGCTTTGCGAGCGCCATCTTCTCGTCCACTCTTTTCTGGTCTAAAGCAGAACCGCGCCTCGAAAGGCCGGGATCCGGGCGAGGATTAATCGTCGAGTCCTGTGCCTGGATCACGAGGGGCATCACCAGCAGGCAGAGCAAGGCAACATGTTTCATGCCCCGGCCTGTCCGGCCTGCGCGCGTACCGGGCGTGTCGTCCAGGGTTACCGCGGGCGCCGCTACCGGGCGCGATGACAGCGAGGAACGTTCCATGCTTACCTCTGCGACGTTGGTTTCCCGCCAGCATACGCCACCCCGGCCGGCACCCGTCAACGGTCGGTCCCGTCGGCGCGCGGTACATCCACGCGGCTTTCCGCATCCGCCTGCGCACCTTCAGGGCCATCGCTGGTCGGCACGCCCGCCGCCGGAGGCTCGCCCGCTGCCGGTCCCGCCGCGCTGTCGGCTGGCGCGGGCGGCAGGGTCGCCACGTCGATCTCCGACAACGGACTGTCCTCGGGACAGCCGGGATCCGGGAAACCGAACTGTTCCTTCAGTGCCTGGCCGCAGGCGTTCACCGCCTCCAGTTCCGCGCCGTCGCGCTTGCACTGCTGGTCGAAGGCCACCAGGAAGGCATCCTTGCGACGCACGAAATCATCACCGCAGGCACGCATCTGCCGGATCCTTTCCAGATCGTCCTGCACGGCGTTGGTTCCGTCCAGCCCGAACTGGCGCAGCTCGTCGGCGGTCAACAGCCGCAGGCTGCGGTTGGGCACGGTCATCATCAGGTCGGCGACACCGACGGCCACGCCATTGCGCTGCAGGTAATCCTTGACGTCGTCATACACCTGCTGCAGTTCGCGGTTCAGCTCCGCCCGCGATGTCGCCCTGGAACTGATGCGCATCATCCGGTGGATGCCCACCTTGCCCGATACCAGCCGGTTGTCACCGGCCGCCAGTACGAACACGCAGGCGCTGTGGCAGATGGACCCTTCGCGTACCCAGATGGTCCAGCCGGATTCGCCGATGCTGTCGCCGGCAACAATGGCCGATTCAACCTGGCCACCACTGGAATCCAGGTCCAGGATCCGCCTGCGGATGCCCAGCGCGTCGGCGACGGCGGCCAGCCGCCAGGCCAGCTCGGCGAAACCAGGGTTGATCTTGCCGCTGTAGCGCACACGCATCAGGCCGCGCTCGGTGCAGGGCTGCAGTGCCTGTTCGATCTGGTCGCGCTGCAGTCCTTCCAGGGCCCGGCCGTCGCCCGGATCGGTCGCGTATTCGGTGCTGCAGCTGACCCAGGCCTTGCCGTTTTCCAGCGCCGCTGCGGGCCACGGCCGGTCGGCACGGTTTCCCGGTGGCGGCGGCGAAGGCGGCGGCGCGTCGGCCACGTTGATCGACACCATGTGGTCACCATCGGCGCTGGGTGCGCGGGTGGCCGCCTCGCTGGCGGTGACGTTGCCGGGATTCTCCAGCTGGCTGCACGCCGCCAGGGCCAGGCACAACAGGGGCAACCACCGTCTGGGCAACATGAAACAGGCATACCGGTTGGAAAACACCGCTCCAGTCTAGGGCCTGCGCCCGCCGTGGCGGCAACCTTTCCTGAACCGCGGCGACGGACCCGCATTGTTGTCTGAAAATGGCGAGCCCGACGCACCGTGCACGCCTAGACTGTACGCATGTCCTTCGTTGCCGCCCTCGATATCGCCGCCTGCGAACGTGCCCGACTGGCGCGCGATGCGCGCTTTGACGGCCTGTTCTACACCGCCGTCTCCAGCACCGGCATCTACTGCCGGCCGGTCTGCCCGGCGCCACCGCCGAAGCCGGCCAATGTCCGCTATTACCCCAGCGCGGCAGCGGCTGCCGCGGCCGGTTACCGGCCGTGCCTGCGCTGCCGGCCGGAACTGTCGCCCGCCGCGTGCCAGCCCGATGGCCAGCAGACCGTGCAACGTGCCCTGGAACTGATACAGACCGGCTTCCTGCAGGAACGCAGCGTGGCCGCGCTGGCAGAGCGGGTGGGCATCGGCGCGCGCCAGCTGCAGCGGCTGTTCGTCGCCTCGCTGGGTGCGGCGCCGCTGCAGCTGTACGCCACCCAGCGCCTGCTGCAGGCCAGGCAACTGCTCGGCGAAACCGATCTTCCGGTCACCGATGTCGCCCTGGCGTCCGGCTTCAACAGCCTGCGCCGCTTCAATGATGCCTTCGCCGCTGGCTGCGGCATGCCGCCCAGCGCGATCCGTCGCTTGCCGGCCGCGCGCCTGGACAGTGCCCGCGGCCAGGGACACCGGTTGCGCCTGGCCTACCGGCCGCCCCTGGATTTCGGCCTGATGCTGCAGTTCCTGCATCGCCGCATGATTCCCGGCATCGAATGCATCAGGGCGGACAGCTACCAGCGCGTGGTCGGCCCGGCGGACCGGCCGGGCCTGCTGCAGGTCCGCGCCGACCTGCGGCGCAATGAACTGCAACTGCATCTGGACGGGGTGGACGCGCGCCACATTCCGCGCATCGTGTACCGCGTCCGCCATCTGTTCGACCTGGATGCCGATCTCCGCCAGGTACATGCCACGCTGGCGACCGATCCGCTGCTGGCACGGGGGATCGCCCAGCGCCCCGGACTGCGCGTGCCCGGCGGCTGGGATGGATTCGAGGTCGCCGTCCGCGCCGTGCTGGGACAGCAGGTGAGCGTGGCCGCGGCGACCACGCTGGCACGGCGGCTGGTGCAGGCGCACGGACAACCGTTGCCGGGCATGCCGGACGGCCTGGACCGGCTGTTCCCGGCCCCGGAACTACTGGCCGACGCGCCCCTGGAATCGATCGGACTGCCACGCACGCGCGCCGCGACGTTGCGGGCCCTTGCCCGGGCATGTGCCGATGGTGCGCTGGATTTCGACGTCGGCCAGCGCCTGGAAGACTTCATCGCGCGCTGTACGGCCCTGCCCGGCATCGGTGCGTGGACCGCGCACTACATCGCATTGCGCGCGCTCGGCCAGCCGGATGCCTTCCCGGCCGGCGACCTGGTACTGCAGCAGATGCTGGGAACGCCGGACAAACGCCTGACAGAACGCCAGGCAGAAGCGCGCTCGCAGGCCTGGCGGCCGTGGCGCGCCTATGCGGTGCTGCACCTGTGGCACCTTTCCGCCACTGCTCCCGGAGCCGGACCATGACGCTGTACTACGATCGTTTCGACACCCCCATCGGCCCGCTCACCGTGGCCGGCGACGGCCATGCGGTGGTGCACATCCTGTTCGCCGAAAATCGCCACGATGCCAAGGGCCGCGAGCACTGGACCGCAGATCCGGCGCCGCTGCGCGAGGCGCGCGAACAGTTGCTGCAGTACCTGCATGGCGAGCGCACCACCTTCGACCTGCCGCTGGCTCCGCGCGGTACGCCGTTCCAGCTGCGGGTATGGCACGCGCTGGCGGACATTCCTTTCGGCCAGACCTGGAGCTACCTGCAACTGGCCACGCGCCTCGGGCAACCCACTGCAACCCGCGCGGTGGGCGCGGCCAACGGCCGCAATCCGCTGCCGATCGTACTGCCGTGCCACCGTGTCATCGGCCGCGATGGTTCGCTCACCGGTTTTGGTGGCGGCCTGGAGACGAAGGCCGCGTTGCTGCGCCTGGAGCAGCGGCAGGCGGCGCTGTTTCCCGGCCCGTGACTTTCGTTGTCTTGGGCACGTCATCGCCTCGCTTTAGAATGGCGTGATGACTTACCAACGCCTTTCCTGGGCACTGGCCGCGCTGCTGCCGCTGGCTGCCTGCACCACATCCTCGCCTCGTGGCACGCCCGACTCTCCCGCTGCACCGTCCGCGGCGGTCGCGCCCACCGCGGCCCCGAAGCTGCTGCTGATTTCCATCGACGGGTTGCGTGCCGATGCGCTTGATCGCGGCATCACGCCGAACCTGCAGCGCATCATCGATCAGGGTGTCCGCGCGCGCTGGATGACGCCGTCCTATCCGTCACTGACCTTCCCCAACCATTACACCATCGTCACCGGACTGCGCCCGGATCACCACGGCATCATCCACAACAGCATGGACGATGCGGAGCTCGGCACTTTCACGCTGAGCAACCGCGAGGCGGTTTCCACCTCTGCATGGTGGGGCGGCGAGCCGATCTGGGTCGCTGCGGAAAAGGCCGGTGTGCGCACCGCGACCTGGTCGTGGCCGGGCAGCGAAGCGCCGGTGCAGGGCATCCAGCCGAGCCAGTGGCGCCGTTACGATACCAACGTGCCCTTCGAAGACCGGGTGCAGACCGTGCTGGGGTGGCTGCAGCAGACCGACGCGGAGGCGCCGCGGCTGACCACGCTGTACATGGAACACGTGGATCATGCCGGGCATGAGCATGGCCCGGACTCGCCGCAGTACAGCGCCGCGATCGAACGCGCCGACCAGGTCATCGGCGAGGTGCTGGACGGGCTGCAGCAGCGCGGGCTGGCTGACAGCACCAACGTCATCGTGGTGTCCGACCACGGCATGGCGCCGGTGCCCGCAGGCCAGTCCATCGTGATCGAGAACATGGTCGACCCTGCCGTGGCACGCAATGTCAGCGCCGGCCAGTCGGTCGGCTTCGAGCCGCTTGCCGGCCATGAGGACGCCGCCGCGCGCGCGCTGATCGGACGGCACGCGCATTACCAGTGCTGGAAAAAGGAACGGCTGCCGGCACGCTGGCACTACGGCAGCAACCCGCGGATCCCTTCCATCGTCTGCCAGATGGACGAGGGCTGGAACGCCCTCAGCCGCGCATCCATCGCCAGGCGCGCGCCGAAGGACGGTGGCTCGCACGGTTACGACAATGCACTGCCGTCCATGCGTGCGGTGTTCATCGCCCGCGGCCCGTCGTTCAGGCAGGGCCTGACCATCGATGGCTTCGACAACGTGGATGTGTATCCGCTGCTGGGACACCTGCTGCAGGTACCGATCGCGCCCAACGACGGCGACGCCACCACACTGCTGAAAACCCTGCGCTGACCGCGTAGAGCCGGGCTCTGCCCGGCTGATGGATTACCGCACAGCGGGGCGGAGCCCCGCTCTACGCAACAGCCTGTTGTCCGCATGGGGCCTGTGTGACAGGACCCCGCATGCGATCCTGCGCTCCTGTCCCTGCCAGCGAGATCGCCCGCATGACCACCATCATCGCCCCGCGCGTGCACGACATCGGCGGCCTGCAGGTCCGCCGTGCGGTCCCCACCCTGCAGGCGCGCAGTGTCGGTCCGTTCGTCTTCGTCGACCAGATGGGACCTGCCGTCCTCCATCCCGGCCACGGCATCGATGTCCGGCCCCATCCGCATATCGGCCTGGCAACCGTCACCTTCCTCTGGTCCGGGGCCATCGGCCATCGCGATTCGCTGGGTTCCGACCAGGTGATCCGTCCGGGTGACGTGAACTGGATGACCGCCGGCCGTGGCATCGCCCACTCCGAACGCACGCCGCCACCCGAACGTGCGCAGGGCCATCCGTTGCACGGCATGCAGACCTGGATCGCGCTGCCCAGAAGCCATGAAGAGGTGGAGCCGGCGTTCCATCACCACACAGCCGACAGCCTGCCGCAACAACATCGCGACGGCGCCTGGCTGCGGGTGATCGCCGGACGGGCCTATGGCGAGGAATCGCCGGTAAAGGTCTTTGCCGACACGCTGAATGTCGCCATCGACCTCGCCGCCGATGCGGAAATCGACCTCGACAACGGACACCGCGAACGCTCCGTTTACATTTTGGAAGGAGAAGCGCAACTGGATGGTGTTGACGTGCCGGCGCAGCACCTGATACTGCCTGCCGATGGCGCACGCGGACGCCTGCGTGCAAAGACCCCGGTAAAGGCAATGCTTATGGGGGGCGAGCCTCTCGATGGGCATCGTCACTTGTGGTGGAACTTTGTTTCCAGCTCCAAGGAACGCATCGCGCAGGCCAGACACGACTGGGAAGCTGGCCGTTTCGGCACCATTCCGGGCGACGACACCGAATTCATCCCGCTGCCGGCCGTCTGAAGCCGCCGGAATCGTTCAGAGCCGCTTCACCGCGGCAACTCTGCAATCGCTGCCCTCCCGGCGCCCCTGCCGGGTTTTTCCTTTGGAGATTGCAGCGATGGGCATGTGCAGACGAGTAGCCGCCGAATTTCTCGGCACCTTCTGGCTGGTGGCGGGTGGGTGCGGCAGCGCGATACTGGCCGCGCACTTCGGTGGCGACGGCAATCCCCTGGGCATCGGCTTCCTTGGCGTCGCGCTGGCATTCGGCCTGACCGTACTCACCGGCGCCTACGCGTTCGGCCATGTGTCCGGCGCGCACTTCAATCCCGCTGTCAGCCTGGGCCTGTGGGCCGGTGGCCGCTTCGCCGGCAAGGATGTGATTCCCTACGTTGCCGCGCAGGTACTGGGCGGCATCCTGGCAGCATTCGTGCTGCTGCAGATCGCTGGTGGCGCGGCTGGCTTCCATATCCAGGCCGGCAGTGCCGGCGCGTTCGCAAGCAACGGCTATGGCATGTTGTCACCGGGCGGCTATGGGTTGGGTGCCGCTTTCCTCTGCGAAGCCATCCTCACCGCGGCCTTTCTGGTGATCATCATGGGCGCGACCAGCCGCAAGGCGGCGCCGGGCTTCGCGCCGCTGGCCATCGGCCTGGCACTCACGCTGATCCACCTGATCAGCATCCCGGTCACCAATACCTCGGTGAATCCGGCGCGCTCGACCGCTGTCGCCCTGTTCGCCGGCAGCGCGGCCACCGGCCAACTGTGGCTGTTCTGGGTCGCGCCGCTGCTGGGCGGTGCATGCGGCGGCCTGCTTGGCCGCTGGATGGCGCACGACACCCACGATCGGCAGGACTGATCCACTGTCCGGGCGCAGTCGGCTACCGGTACAGGCAATGGTTGCGGATGAAACGGCGTTTGTGCGTTCGCTTACGTTCCGTTAAGGTTCCAAGGGTTCCCGCCGGCAATCGCGGGTCGACGGCGGCATCCGGGAGGGATGCCCCGGGCGCTGCGGCGGCCGCGTCGATCCCGTGCCGGCGGCACCATCGACTTGCCATCCTGGGGGATCCAATGAAGCTCTGGCCTGCCGTCGCCATCGTGTGCCTGATGTCCGTCGCCTCGTCCGCCGTGGCGCAGGACGCCTCCCGCTGCCCGGCCCTGCCCGCCAGCAGCAGCCTGCAATGGCAGGAACGTGCTGCAGGCGATTTCCTCGTCTGCAGCGCCACCACCGGCGATGGCCGCGAAGTGCTGAGCCTGATGCTCACCCGCAACGATCCCGACATCCGCCTGCCGCGCGCCTTGCGGCAGGAAAAGGACAGCTTCGCCGGCGAGACGATCTACTGGTACCAGCCCGACCTTGGCGGCCAGCAACCGGAAGGATTCGCCGACCGGCGCATCAGCGTGGTGAAGATCGCCAAAGACCGCTACGCGCAGCTGTCGCTGTACCCGGCCAGCGGCGAAGAGCGCGGCACACTGCAGCAGATGGTCCGCGGCATGAACCTGCTGCCCGCGGCCGTGGCTGCCGGGCGCTGA
The DNA here is from genome assembly GCA_023423605.1 of Pseudomonadota bacterium. Classification (GTDB taxonomy): domain Bacteria; phylum Pseudomonadota; class Gammaproteobacteria; order Xanthomonadales; family Xanthomonadaceae; genus Stenotrophomonas. The sequence continues at coordinate 20,558 of JAFAFF010000085.1, read as the reverse complement.
CATGCCCCTGCCATCGGCAGGGCCGGCGAACCGCCGGCCTGCTGCCGCGCCCTGCTCAGAAGCGGCCTTCCTGGAAATCCACGAAGGCCTGCATCAGCTCTTCCCGGGTATTCATGACGAACGGCCCGTGCCGCGCCACCGGTTCACGCAGCGGCCGGCCCGCCACCAGGATCAGCCGCGCTCCCTGCGTGCCACCGGCCATATGCAGCGCATCGCCGCCGCCCAGCACCGCCAGTTCCTGCGGCGCCACCGGGCGCGCCTGGTCGTCGCTGCCGATCACCATGTCGCCCTCGAACACATAGGCGAAGGCGTGATGCCCTTCCGGCAACCTGTAATCCCATCCGGTGCCCGCATCGAGCTGGATGTCCAGGTACAGCGGATCGGTCGCCGGCTGAACGATCGGCCCGGCGGTTCCCGCCACGGTGCCGGCGATGACCTTCACGCGCACGCCTTCGGCAGGCTGCACTTCGGGAATCTGCCCGGGCGCGAATTCCTGGTAGCGCGGTGCGGTCATCTTCTCGTGCGAGGGCAGGTTCACCCACAGCTGGAAGCCACGCATGCGTCCGCTTTCCTGCTCCGGCATCTCCGAATGCACCAGGCCCCGGCCAGCGGTCATCCACTGCACACTGCCCGGCGTCAGCAGGCCCTCGTTGCCGTGGTTGTCCTTGTGCCGCATGCGCCCGTCGAGCATGTAGGTCACCGTTTCGAAGCCACGGTGCGGATGGCTGGGGAAACCGGCCAGATAATCCTCGGCGCGATCGGTGCCGAACTCGTCCAGCAACAGGAAAGGATCCAGGTCCGGCAGGGATTGCCCGCCGATCACCCGGACGAGACGCACGCCGGCGCCATCGGAAGCAGGCGTTCCGCGGATGGTGCGGAGCACGCGGGTGGGCATTTGCAGGGTCATGGCGACTCCAGAAGATGGACTGTCCAGAAGATGGAGGCAGCGGGACTGCCGACAAAGCACGCCATCCGCAACCCATTGTTCCAGCATTGGCCATCGCGCCCCATGAAAACCGTCGCCCGGCCGGCAGCCCGCGATGGCGTTACGACCAAAGTACTAGCACCGAAACGCCCTGCCTGCATTGACCCTGCAAGGGTCAAGGCGGACCCTTGTCACGTTCTTCCGGGAGAGTTCACCTCATGAAAGGCTTCTCAAAGCTGGGCTGGGCGTTGCTTGCGCTGCTCGGCGCATTCTGTCTGGGCACCGTGGCGCTGCGCCGCGGTGAACACATCAATGCGCTGTGGATCGTGGTCGCAGCGGTTTCCATCTATCTCATCGCGTACCGCTTCTACAGCGTCTTCATCGCCAGCAAGGTGATGCAGCTCGATCCCACCCGGGCTACCCCGGCGGTCATCAACAACGATGGCCTGGATTACGTGCCCACCAACAAGCACGTGCTGTTCGGTCATCACTTCGCCGCCATTGCCGGTGCCGGCCCACTGGTCGGCCCGGTGCTGGCCGCGCAGATGGGCTACCTGCCGGGACTGCTGTGGCTGGTGGTCGGCGTAGTGCTGGCCGGCGCGGTGCAGGACTTCATGGTCCTGTTCCTGTCCACCCGCCGCAACGGTCGTTCGCTTGGCGACCTGGTGCGCGAAGAGATGGGCCAGGTGCCCGGCACCATCGCGCTGTTCGGCGCCTTCCTGATCATGATCATCATCCTGGCGGTGCTGGCGATGGTGGTGGTCAAGGCCCTCGCCGAAAGCCCGTGGGGCATGTTCACCGTCATCGCGACCATGCCCATCGCGATCCTGATGGGCATCTACATGCGCTACATCCGTCCCGGCAAGATCGGTGAGATCTCGGTGGTCGGCCTGATCCTCCTGCTGCTGGCCATCTGGTACGGCGGGAAGATCGCCGCCGACCCGGTCTGGGGCCCGGCGTTCACCTTCACCGGCACCCAGATCACCTGGATGCTGATCGGCTACGGATTCGTGGCTTCAGTCCTGCCGGTGTGGCTGCTGCTGGCTCCGCGCGACTACCTGTCCACGTTCCTGAAGATCGGTACGATCGTCGCCCTGGCCATCGGCATCCTGATCGTCATGCCGGAACTGAAGATGCCGGCACTGACGCAGTTCGCGGCCAGTGGCGATGGCCCGGTGTGGAAGGGCGGCATGTTCCCGTTCCTGTTCATCACCATCGCCTGCGGCGCGGTATCCGGCTTCCACGCCCTGATCGCCTCGGGCACCACGCCGAAGCTGCTGGCCAATGAAGCGCATGCACGCTACATCGGCTACGGCGGCATGCTGATGGAATCGTTCGTCGCGGTGATGGCCCTGGTGGCCGCCTCGATCATCGAACCCGGCATCTACTTCGCCATGAACAGTCCGGCCGCGGTGATCGGTGGCGACGCCGTTTCCGCCGCGCACTACATCACCAATACCTGGGGTTTCACCATCACCCCGCAGCAGCTGGAAGCCACCGCCGCCGCCATCGGCGAGCCGACCATCCTGCACCGTGCCGGCGGCGCGCCGACGCTGGCGGTGGGCATCGCGCAGATCCTGCACGAAGCCATTCCCAGCGGCAGCGACGCGATGATGGCGTTCTGGTACCACTTCGCCATCCTGTTCGAGGCACTGTTCATCCTCACCGCCGTGGATGCCGGTACCCGGGCTGGCCGCTTCATGCTGCAGGACCTGCTGGGCAACTTCATCCCGGCACTGAAGAAGACCGAATCGTGGACCGCCAACATCGTCGCCACCGCCGGCTGCGTGGCGCTGTGGGGCTACCTGCTGTACACCGGCGTGGTCGATCCCTTCGGTGGCATCCAGACCCTGTGGCCGCTGTTCGGCATCTCCAACCAGATGCTGGCCGGCATCGCGCTGATGCTCGGCACGGTGGTGCTGTTCAAGATGAAGCGTGACCGCTATGCATGGGTCACGGCGGTCCCGGCGGTATGGCTGCTGATCTGCACCACCTGGGCGGGGCTGATCAAGATCTTCGACAGCAACCCGGCGCAGGGCTTCCTGGCACAGGCACACAAGTACCAGGATGCCATTGCCAGCGGCACCGTCACCGCGCCGGCCAAGACCGTCGGCCAGATGCAGCAGATCGTGGTGAACGCCTACGTCAACACCAGCCTGACCGTGCTGTTCCTGCTGGTGGTGTTCTCCATCCTGTTCTATGCGCTGAAGACCATCGCCACCGCTCGTCGCAATCCGCAACGCACGGATCGCGAGACCGAGTATGTGCAGCTGCAGCCCCACCAGATGGCGGATCTGTAATGAGTACGCAACTGGTACCGGTCGGTCAGTACCAGGCCCATCGCCGCCTCTGGCGGCGATTGGTGCAGACCGCGCGGCTGTGCTGCGGCATTCCGGATTACGACAACTACGTACGGCACGTGCTGGAAAAGCATCCGGACCGCACCCCGATGGACTACAAGACATTCTTCCGCGAGCGCCAGGAAGCGCGTTACAGCGGGAAGAACGGCGGACGTTGCTGCTGAGTCCGGCCGCGCCCTGAAACCCGCGACGACGGCGCTCCGGCGCCGTCGTCGTTTGACGATCAGTTGCCCAACGTGATCGGCGTCAGGTCCACCACCGCGTTGCCACCCGCACCGGGATGAGCACGATAGGTCACACCCCGACGCAACAGGTAGTAGCTGTCAACATAATCGTGTTCGTCGATGAACCATGCATCAGGCATGGCCTGCAACACGGCGTCGGCGATGAGACTGACCATTCCCACGGTAGGTTCGATCGGTCCGATGGTAGAGCCCACCACCGCGATCAGCGCCGCGAGCATGGTCTTGTAGTTGGTATTGCCGTCTTCCTCGAACAACTGGACGTTTGCCGCGTCATAACGGTAGTTGCCCCAGTGGATCCAGTCCTGCCCCGGGTAGTAATCGGTCTTGTCATGATCCAGCCAGGGCATCTCGAAGGTACGCATCTCCGGCTTCTTCTCGTCCAGCTGCAGGCCTGAAACAATCGCGAATATCTCGGCAGCGCCCTTGAGGTTCGGCTCCTGGTCCACTGCCAGCCGGATATGATCAAGCCGGGAGACATCCAGGGTCTCCCGAGCGCGTGCCTGTGACACCGTCTGCAGGCCGTGGGCACGCAGTCCTTCGTTGATCACCACCATCCCTTCCCGCAGCGCCGCGCGCGTATCCACTTCGAGCAGCAACAGCGGAAAATCCGGTCGCGAATCCACCGGGATGTCCAGTACGCTGCCATCCGCTGCGTACGTCCGTACATCTGGATTCCGGCGGTCTTCGCCCAGCGGGGTGGCCGCGATGCGGAACTGCTCCGCGACGACATCCTTCATTGCGACGCCCTCGGGCAGCATTGCCCTCAGCTGCAGCAGGTCCCTGCCTTCTTCAGGCAGGCCCTTGAGAACGCGAAGGTCACGACCCGCCTGCCGCAGACGAGCGGTTGTCCGGGTCCGCGCTGCCGGGTCAAAGCGCTGCATGACCTGGTCGAGAGGCACTGCGTCGCGTTCGCTGCTCATCAGCGCCTCGTGCACGCGTGCAAGAAAATCGGGCTGGCGCAGCAGGAACTGCACATCGCGTGTGGCGTCGGTGGTGAGCGCGGCCACCGTTTCCGCGCTGGCTTGCGGGACCGGCGTCGGCGTGGCCGATACCGGGCCGGCGATGCCCAGCATGGCCGCGAGGACAATGGCCACTGCATGGCTGGCGTATCGTTCTTTGACTCTCATGGTTTCTTCTCCAGGGTTGCATTGTGAAAATGCAAGCGCCACACCGGGTGACGCCTGCATGCCCGGCGTGCACGTTAGTTACCTGGATGACGTGGAAACCGTACGCATGTCGCAATGATGGCGACACGGCCACAACACCTACAGCACGACAGGTCATGCCCGACGTAGACCGGCGCACCGATGACAGAGGCATCGGATGAAGCTGACTGCACCGTCCGCTGCCTTCCTGGATTCCCACCCTCGGCCGACATGCCCGGTCGGCGAGTCGGTCAATGCAACAAGGAGCCGTCAGGCTACTTCCAGAGTCGTATCGACCGCGATGCAGAGCGCATGATCTGTGATACGCGACAAGGCGCGCCGCTGAACGCATGGGGATAGTCGCGCTTCATTCCATTGCGGACGCGCCTGATGAAGATTCTTCCCTGGTTGGCAATACTTGTACTTGTGCCCGTGCTGGCGGCGAAGGCACAGGCTCCCCGTCCCGCCGACATCATCGATCCGGATCGTCCATTTGATCGTTACCTGTGGATCACGACCCACAACGCCGCCAACCATCACAGCCTGCTGCCCAACCAGTCAATGGATGTGACAGCGCAGCTGCAGAGAGGCATACGGGGACTGATGCTGGACATCCATGAGCGCGACGGGCAACTGCTCACCTGTCATGCGGACTGCGCATTCCATGGACGCAGGGCACCGCTGCAGGAGGACCTGGGCGCCGTGGCCGGTTTCCTCGCGCAGCATCCGGACGCGGTGGTGACCCTGCACCTGGAAGATCACTACACGCGCTCCACCATGGAAGCGTTCGTCCGCGACAATCCGCAGCTGTTCCGCAGCAGCTTCAACCCCGAGGATGCGCGCTGGAAGGCAACACCGGGCCGGTGGCCTACGCTCCGGGAACTGGTCGCCGCCGACCAGCGACTGCTCATCCTTACCCAGCGGTCGGAGCTGTCGGGCAGATACGCCGCGGCCGGGGCCTACTTCATGCACGACCAGGCAGTGACCGCGGAAAATTACTGGAGCCTGGGCGATACCGTGTTCAGTCATGACAATCGCTGCAGGCCGCGCTGGGACCATGTCGCCCTGGATGCCAGCGACATGCCCCTGGGGTTTCCGCGCCTGTTCGTGATGAATCATTTCCATGGCGTGCCGTTCTCTCCACACAGCGGCGTCGACAACCGCCTCGATACGGTGATTGACCGCCTCGACCAGCACTGCCTGCCTGCTGCCAGGCGCATGCCGGCCTATCTGGCGCTGGATTTCATCGAATGGGGCGACATGCTGGAGTTTGCCGAAACCTACAACAACGGTGGCCTGATCGCGTTCGATGGCAACAACGGCCAGGGAAGGCCGATCTGCACCTTCAGCACCGCGTTCAACCGCAGCTGGTCACTGGGCTCGACGCCACGCATGGGCTGCGAGAACGATTCGATCCGATCGGTGGTCCTGCGTGGCGCCCGTGCGGGGCAGCGCGTCACCTTCCATGAGGCAGCCGATGGCAGCCCTGCCCGGGCGTACATCGTCATTGATGTACTCCAGGACATTCCCTGGGATGCGCCGCAGCAGGTGAACAGCCTGGACGCGGACTTCGATTCCGCTCAGCTGCGCGTGCGGCGCTTCAATGCAGGCACTCTCGATGGACAGGTTTCGCGCATTTCAGTGACCGCGCCTGCCACGTAGAGCGGGGCATTGCCCCGCTGCGCGGCAATGCCCCAGCCGGGCAGAGCCCGGCTTTACAACGCTACGCCGGTCCGTCAGGCGCCCGCCATCCATCTCAGGACCAGCCCCGTGACATAGGCCAGACCCGTTCCGGTGGCGTATCCCACCGTGCCCAGCAATACCCCCACCGGCGCCAGCGACGGATGGAAGGCTGCCGCCACCACCGGCGCCGACGCCGCAGCACCGATGTTGCCCTGCGAACCGATGGCCAGGAAAAACAGCGGTGCCCGCATCAGTTTCCCGACAACCCACAGCACCAGTACATGGGTTGCCATCCAGATGACTCCCAACAGGAACAGCCACGGACGATCCAGCAGCGAAAGCAGGTTCATCTGCATGCCAATGCAGGCGATCAGGAAATACAGGAACACCGTCCCCAGCCGTGAGGCGCCCGCCGACTCCAGCCGACGGGCACGCGTGAAGCTCAGGCCCAGGCCCAACGCGGTGGACAGCAGCACCACCCAGACGAACTGGCTGTCCAGACTGAACTGGCTGGCCCAGCTGACGTTCGCCGCGAACCAGCCGGCCAGCGGCGCGGCGACGGCATGTGCGAGACCGACACCACCAAGCGCCACACCAACGATCACCATCAGGTCGGTCAGGCTCGGGATACGGGCGTTCTGCGCTTCATAGGCGCTGATGCGCGCCTTCATGTCGTCGATGGCACGGGTATCGGCACCATTGCGGGTATCGATCTGTTGCGCGCGGTTGGCAAGGAACAGCAGGATCGCCATCCACAGGCTCGCACAGGCCACATCGACCACGGCAAACTGGCCGAACGTAGTGGCATCGGTGCCGAACACCTCGCGCATCGCCACCATGTTCGCCCCTCCGCCGATCCAGCTGCCGGCCAGCGCGGCCATGCCGGCCCAGGTATCGCCGGCGACGGTGTCGGGATGGATCAGCTTCATGGCCTGGAAGGATACGATCGCCCCCAGCATCACGCCGGCGGTGCCGGCACAGAACATGATCAGCAGCTTCGGGCCCAGCTTGAGCACACCCTTCAGATCGATGGACAGCGTCAGCAGTACGAGCGCTGCCGGCAGCAGGACATCACGCGATACCGGATTGTAGAGCGATGTGTTCTGACCATCGATGATGCCGGCAGTGTTGTAGATGGCCGGGATGAAATAGCACAACAGCAGGGCCGGTACCCAGGCAAAGATCTTCTTCAGCATCGGGGTCGGGCCGCTGGCGGCCCAGAAAATCAAGGCCAGCGTGGCGGCAATCAGGCCCAGGGCGACGATGTCGCTACTGATCAGGGCGGGTACGGACTCGGTCGGCATGCGGTCCTCTGTCGATCGAAGGCAGGCGGGAAGAAAAAACGCCGCAGACGGCGGCGCAGGGCGAGATTAACATCGCCTTCACTTCGTTGCATGCACCCGTCGCGCCGGCCCGGACCTGCGCTCTCCGCCGGCTGGTCGACGGCAGGCCCCACGCACGGCCGTGCGCCCGCCCATGTTGCATCGATTCGCGCACCGCCGTCGCATGCGCACGGTGTCGCCATCCGCTTTCCGCGCCGGCGTCCATCGCCCTCGATAGCAGAGGCCGGCCACTGGCGCACAAGGGCTGTACAGGATTGTCGCATCGGGCAGGCGACGGGTGCGCGGCAAGCGGCTCAGCTACGGCGTCGCCAGATGCATGGCATCGCCTTTCCCGAGCTCCTGCATGCCCACGTCCCCAGCGCCTCTCGACGCCGCCTGCCCCACGCCAGCCGCGCCCCCACTGCTGACCCTGTTGCTGCCGCCGTTGGCCACCGCACTTGGGGTCGCTGCGCTGATGGACCTGGGCGGAGACCAGGTCGTCGCCGACCTGTTCTACCGCATGCAGGGAAACCAGTGGGCCCTGGAAAGCGCCTGGGTCACCGCAACCCTCGCGCACAAGGGCGGCAAGTGGGCCAGCCTGCTGGCAGGCCTCGCCGTCCTGCTTGCGTGCGTCCTGACCCGGAAACGCCATCGCCGGCTGCATGTCGCCCTGCTCTACCTGTTCCTGGCCCTGGCGCTCAGCACCGCGCTGGTGGCGGGGCTCAAGCCGTTGACCCGGATGGACTGTCCGTGGGACCTGCTGCGATACGGCGGGAGCCGTCCGTTCATCGGCCTGCTGGAGCCGCGCCCTGATGGGCTGGGGACGCCGGCCTGCTTCCCGGCAGGCCAGGCCAGCGCGGGGTATGCGTGGCTGTCGCTGTACTTCTTCGCCCTGCTCTACCGCCCTGCCTGGCGCCGGATCGGCCTCGCCACCGGTCTGCTTGCCGGACTGCTGCTCGGCCTGGCGCAACAGCTGCGCGGGGCGCATTTCCTGTCCCATGACCTTGCAACCGCAGCACTGTGCTGGTGCGTGAGCCTGGGCGTGTTCGCGCTGATGCGTGGAGCGGTGGCGCGTGCCACCTCACACGATGGGCAGGTGGGGCCATGACCGCGGCATCGGCCATGGCGCCGGCACCGATGCAGTGGTTCCGCTGGCGTCCGGAACTGTCCTGCGAAGCGGTGGTGCTGCTGGTCAGCGTCTATTTCGCACTGGTCTGCAACGGCGCGTTCTGGCAGGCCGCCATGGCGCCCCATCCCGGCAGCATGCGGGTCGTGGCCGCCCTGCTGCTGATGCTGGTCGGCACGCACACGCTGCTTCTGGGACTGCTGGTGTGGCGCTGGAACATGCGCGTGGCATGCAGCCTGCTGTTGCTGGTCGGCACGCTCGCCGCGCACTACATGGACCGCTACCACATCTACCTGGACGTGGACATGCTGCGCAACGTGCTGGCAACCGACATCAAGGAGGGTGGAGAACTGATCACCCCATCGCTGCTCTGGCCCCTGCTGCTGGCAACGGTGCCGGTCATCCTTGTCTGGCGGGTGCGGTTGCGCAGCGATGGCTGGCTCCGCGGCACCAGCCGCCGCGTGGCGCTGCTGCTGCTTGCCACGGTTGCCACGCTCGGCGGCGCGCTGCTGGCATTCCAGGATGTCTCATCGCTGATGCGCAATCACCGTGAAGTGCGCTATCTGGTGACCCCGGGCAACCTCCTGATCGGGCTGCCGCGCGCCCTGCGCGGCGAACACCAGGTGCGGCGCGCAGCCAAGCTGCCGATCGGCCTGGACGCCATCGCCACGCCGCGCGCGTCGGCCAGCAAGCCCAGGCTGCTGGTGATCGTCATGGGCGAAACCGTCCGCGCACGGAACTGGGGACTCAACGGTGGACGGGACACCACGCCCCGGCTCGCGCGGATGGACGTGGTCAACTTCCCCGACATGCACGCCTGCGGGACCAGTACCGAGGTGTCATTGCCCTGCCTGTTCTCGCCCTGGGGACGCCACGATTACGACCAGAAGAAGATCCGCGCGCATCAGTCGCTGCTGCATGTGCTTGAGCGCGTAGGCATTTCCACGCTGTGGCGAGACAACCAGTCCGGCTGCAAGGGCGTATGCGAGGGCTTGCCCTTCCAGTCCCTGGCCGCCGCTGCCAGGCCGGCGTTGTGCGGCAAAGGACGCTGCATGGACGAGATCCTGCTCCAGGACCTCCCCGCCCAGGTCCGCGGGCGGGCGGGTGACCGCGTCGTCGTGCTGCACCAGCTGGGCAACCATGGCCCGGCCTATTTCGAACGTTACCCACCGCGCTTCCGCCGCTTCACGCCGACCTGCGATACGCGCGACATCGGGCGGTGCACGCAGGAACAGATCGTCAACAGCTACGACAACGCCGTCCTTTACACCGATCATTTCCTCGCCCGCACCGTGGAAGCGCTGCAGGCCATGGACGACTACGACACCGCGATGATCTACCTGTCCGACCATGGTGAATCCCTCGGGGAGAAGGGCCTCTATCTGCATGGCATCCCCTGGGCCATCGCTCCTGCCGAACAGACCCGCGTGCCGATGACCATGTGGTTCTCGCCGGGCTTTGTTGCCGGACGCCAGCTGGACGTGCACTGCCTGCGCCGACGTGCCGCCGGCCGTACCGACCACGACAACCTGTTCTCCTCGGTACTGGGCCTGATGCAGGTACATACCGCGCTTTACGAGCGCGATCGCGATGTGTTCGCCGGGTGCGTACCATGAGCGGGCGGGGGCGACACCAGCGGTGTGCGACCTCCGCCACTTGCGATGGCCCCGCCTGCCCACTAGCCTTCGGCGGTCGCTCACCGTCCAAGGACTTCCCGTGAAACACCGTCACCTCCTGCTGGTTCCGGCGCTCGCCGTGGCCATGCTGTCGCTGTCCGCCTGCAAGAAGGAACCTTCACCTGGCAGCGAACCGGCGGCCACCCGCGCGCCGGCCGGTGAAACCGCCGACCAGTTCGTGGCCCGCATCAACGCCGAATACAAGGCCGCCTATCCGGAGATGACGTCGGCGCAGTGGCTGTCTTCGACCTACATCAACAGCGATTCCGAACGTGTGGCCGCCAAGGCCAACGAACGCTCGCTCACCCAGCTCAACAGCTGGATCGAACAGGCTGCGAAGTTCGACGGCCAGCCCATGTCCGAAGACAGCCGGCGTGCCCTGCACCTGCTCAAGCTGATGTCGTCCATGCCCGCACCGCGCGACCCTGCCAAGCTGGCGGAGCTGACCCGGATCGCCACCCGCATGGAAGGCAGCTACGGCGCGGGCAAGTACTGCACCGATGCCAACGATCCCAACGCCTGCCGCCAGCTGGGCGAACTGGAACAGGTGCTGGCGCGCAGCCGCGACTACGACAAGCAGCTGGATGCCTGGCAGGGCTGGCACAGCACCACCAAGACGATGCGTGGTGATTACCAGCAGTTTGTCAGCCTGGTCAACGAAGGCGCCAAGGGTCTGGGCTTCGCCGATGCCGGACAGATGTGGCGCAGCGGCTACGATATGCCTGCGGAGCAGATCGGCCCGGAAACCGACCGCCTGTGGGAGCAGGTGAAGCCGATGTACGAGCAGTTGCACTGCTACGCGCGTGGCAAGCTGGATGCCACCTACGGCAAGGACAAGGCCGAGGCAGGCAACGGCCTGATTGCCGCGCATCTGCTGGGCAACATGTGGCAGCAGGACTGGTCCAACCTGTGGGACCAGCTGCAGCCCTACCCCGGCGCCGGCAGCCTGGACATCACCGCAGCGCTGGAAAAACAGTACCAGGGCAACCTGAGCGGTGCGCTGGCCAAGGCAGGCGCGAACGCGAACGTGGAAGGCCTGTACAGGGCGCAACGTGAGGCCGAGCTGCGTACCGCACGGCAGATGACCGAACGCGCGCAGGATTTCTATGTTTCGCTGGGCATGCCCAAGCTGCCCGCCTCGTACTGGGAGAAGACCCAGTTCATCAAGCCACAGGACCGCGACGTGGTCTGCCATGCCAGCGCCTGGGACATGGACATGAACGGCGACGTGCGCACCAAGATGTGCATCAAGCCGAACGAAGAGAACTTCACCACCATCTACCACGAGCTCGGCCACCTCTATTACGACCTGGCCTACAACCCGCTGCCGCCGCTGTTCCAGGGCGGCGCCAACGATGGTTTCCACGAAGCGATCGGCGACACCATCGTGCTGGCGATGACGCCGAAATACCTCAATTCCATCGGCCTGGTGGACAAGCCGGAGGAAAGCCGCGAGGCCGTGATCAACAACCAGATGCGCATGGCGCTGTCCGGCGTCGCGTTCCTGCCCTTCGGACTGATGATCGACCGCTGGCGCTGGGGCGTGTTCGATGGTTCCATCACACCGGACAATTACAACAAGGCCTGGTGGGACCTGAAGGCCCGCTATCAGGGCGTGGCGCCAACCAGCGCACGCGGCGAGGAGTTCTTCGATCCGGGTGCGAAATACCATGTGCCCGGCAACACGCCGTATACGCGCTATTTCCTGGCGCGCATCCTGCAGTTCCAGTTCTACAAGGGCCTGTGCGATGCCTCCGGCTACAAGGGACCGCTGCATGAGTGCAGCTTCTACGGCAACAAGGAAGCGGGACAGAAGTTCTGGGCGATGCTGGGCAAGGGCGCCAGCCAGCCGTGGCAGGCCACGCTGAAGGAACTGACCGGTTCGGACAGGCTGGATGCCGGCCCGATGATCGAATACTTCACCCCGGTCAACGACTGGCTGAAGGAACAGAACCAGGGCCAGATGTGCGGCTGGCAGGCCAGCGCCCAGCCGGCCGGCTGAGCCACGCAGCATTGGCCGTCACCACTGGTGGTGACGGCCGCTGCCCGGTGGCTGATGCCCTGTCCCGTGGCTGATGCCCTGCCCGGTGGGTGACGACCGTTGGTCGTCACACCCCCCTCAGTTGCCCTTGCCCGCGGCAATCCGCGCCGCCAGTGCAGCCTTGAACGCCTCGAAGGTCTGCCCCAGCGATGCCGCCTCGGCGTGTGCCGCATCGCGCAGCGCATCCGAATAGACCAGGCGCACCGGCGTTCCCTGCCGCTCGTGCAGCTCACCGGCCTGCATGATCAGCGCCAGCACGTGTGCGGCGCTTTCGGTCTGGCCGGCGATGCGCCCATCCATGCCCAGCACCCATTCGCCATCGCGGCGGACGATACCCGCCAGCAGCGTCCGTGCCTGGTCACGCAGCTCGGCATGCGGCTCCACGGGCGACGCAGCGGCCTGCTCGCGGTTGGCGGCCTGGGTTTCACGGCGCCGGCGAAGATCGCGGCGGAGTTTGGAAGTGGTCGACATCGGCGGAGCTGCAGGATCGGGGGCGCAAGGATAACCCACCGGGCCCTGCGGCCCGCTCACGGCCGCGGAGCTCAGGCCATCGCCTGCAGGCCCACCGCGCTGCGGCGGTGCTCCCAGTACCAGAACACGAACCCGCCCGCGAAGAAGGCCGCCTGGCCCAGCGCCAGGTGCAGCGGGCTTCCGCTGAGCAGCGGCGACACCACGCCAGCCACCAGGGTACTGGCCATCAGCTGCAGGAAAGCCTGCAGCGAGGATGCCAGGCCACGCTGCTGCGGATACATGTCCAGCACCGCCAGCGCCAGGATCGGGAAGATCAGCGCCATGCCCAGACCGCCCAGGAAGATCGGCAGCACCGCCCACGGCAGCGCCAGCTGCGGTGCCAGCGCCACGTAGCCGATGTTGAGCAGCGCCGAGACCGCACAGCAGATGAAACCGATCGACACCTGGCGGGCCGGCGTGGTGTGGCCTGCCATGCGTCCGGACAGGAAAGAGCCGGCCGTCATGCCCCCGATGGTCGGGATGAACAGCCAGGCAAAACCACCCTCGCCCAGCCCCAGGTGCTGCATGACGAACACCGGCGCCGATGCGATGTACAGGAAAATGCCGCCGAAATTGATGCTGCCGGCCAGAGCCAGGCGCAGGAACCGCGGATTGCTGCCGATCCGCAGGTAATCGCGTACCAGTCCGCGCGGCGAAAGCGCGGTTCGCGCATGGACCGGATGCGTTTCCGGAAGGAAGCGCGCGGTAGTCACCAGCAGCAGCAGCGAGAACACCACCAGGAACCAGAAGATCAACGGCCAGCCGGCACCGCTGAGCAGTATCCAGCCGCCGATGATCGGGGCGATGGCCGGCGCGATGCCGAAGATCATCGACACCTGGCTCATCAACCGCTGCGCATCGTGCCCGTGGTACAGATCGCGGATCACCGCACGGCCGACGATCATGCCCACGCCGGCCGACAGGCCCTGCAGCGCGCGGAACACCAGCAGCGTCGGCAGGTCCGTGGACAGCGCGCAGCCCACCGACGCGCCCACGAACACCACCAGCCCGCCCAGGATCACCCGCTTGCGCCCCCAGGCATCGGACAGCGGCCCATGGGCCAGGCTCATCAGCCCGTAGAACAGCAGGTACACGCTGACGGTCTGCTGCACGGCCACTTCGTCCACCGCCAGGCGCGCGGCCAGTTGCGGAAACGCGGGGAAGATCGTGTCGATGGAGAACGGCCCGAACATCGCCAGGCCTGCGAGCAGCAGGGCCAGACGGCGGGTCGAGGGTGAGGCGGCGGTCATGCGCGGGATCCGGCAGGCTGGCCGGCATGCGCAGGCGCACGCCGGGCAGGCGCCCCATCGCGAAAGCACGGGGCGCCAGATGAACAGGAGAGTCCGGCGATGATAGGCCTTCACGCCGGGCAATTCCATTCGCCCGGTGCGGCAAGCGCACGGTGGGCCATCGCCGGTTCAGGCGTGCGGCGGTGGCGTGCGGCCCCGGAACCCGGGACAGCCGCTATAATCGCCGGGCAACACGGTGGGAGAAGCAGGACACCGCTGCCGAAGGCGCAACGCCCGTAATCGCTCAGGCCCGATACCACCCGCAGCAAAACTCTGGAGAGACCGGTTCGATCCGGCGCCGAAGGGGCACGAAGCCGCGCCGATGCGCGCTTTTAAACTCTCAGGCAAAAGGACAGAGGGGCGCCCCGCAGGCTGCCGATTGGCGGCCTGCCCATGTGCGTCCCCTTTCCCGACGGATCCCTGCCATGTCCCAGAACACCCCTTCGCTGCGCGAGCTCGAGCATCACCACGCGTTCGTCGAGCGCCATATCGGCCCCAACGATGCCGAGATCGCGCAGATGCTCGACGTCGTCGGCCATGCCTCGCTGGATGCGCTGACCGATGCCATCGTGCCGGCACGGATCAAGTCGCCGGCTCCGCTGGCACTGCCCGGATCGCTCACCGAAGTGCAGGCGCTGGCGAAGATCCGCGCGATCGCCGACCAGAACACCGTGCTGCGCAGCTTCATCGGCCAAGGCTACTACGGCACCCATACGCCCAACGTCATCCTGCGCAACATCCTCGAAAACCCGGCCTGGTATACCGCCTACACGCCGTACCAGGCCGAGATCTCGCAGGGCCGCATGGAAGCGCTGATCAACTTCCAGACCATGTGCGCCGACCTCACCGGCATGGAGATCGCCAACGCGTCGCTGCTGGACGAGGCCACCGCCGCCGCCGAAGCGATGACCCTGGCCAAGCGCTCGGCGAAGTCGAAGTCGGACACCTTCTTCGTGCATGACGCCGTGCATCCGCAGACACTGGAACTGCTGCGCACCCGCGCCGAGCCCATGGGCATCGTGCTGCGAGTCGGTACGCCGGCCGAAGCGATGGAAGCCGAGGCGTTCGGCATCCTGCTGCAGTACCCGGATACCTTCGGCAAGGTCGCCGACCACGCGGCGCTGGCCGAAGCGGTGCATGCGCGCGGCGGCGTGGTGGCCGTGGCCACCGACCTGCTTGCGCTGACCCTGATCACCGCTCCCGGCGAATGGGGCGCGGACATCGTGGTCGGCAACAGCCAGCGTTTCGGCGTGCCGTTCGGCTTCGGCGGCCCGCACGCTGCGTTCATGGCCTGCCGCGACGCCTACAAGCGTTCCATGCCGGGCCGCCTGATCGGCGTGTCTGTCGATGCCCAGGGCAACCCCGCGTATCGTCTTACCCTGCAGACCCGCGAACAGCACATCCGCCGCGAGAAGGCCACGTCCAACATCTGCACCGCGCAGGTGCTGCTGGCGGTGATGGCATCCATGTACGCGGTGTACCACGGGCCGGAAGGGCTGACCCGCATCGCCCGGCGTACCCATCGCCTGACCACCCTGCTTGCCGTCGCCCTGCGCCAGGCCGGCATCCAGGTCGGCGACGACTTCTTCGACACCCTGCACATCACCGGCGTTGACGCTGCGGCCATCCACGAAAAGGCGCGTGCCGCCGGTTACAACCTGCGCGCGATCGACGACGGTTCGGTCGGCATCAGCCTGGACGAAACCACCATCCGCGAGGACGTGGTCGCCCTGGCCAGCGTGTTCGGCGCGTCCGCCGACGTGGAGGCGCTCGACCGCGACGCCGCCGATGCGATCCCGGCCCCGCTGCGGCGCACCAGCGCGTTCCTGACCCATCCGGTGTTCAACACCCACCACAGCGAGCACGAACTGCTGCGCTACCTGCGCACGCTGGCCGACAAGGACCTGGCGATGGACCGCACGATGATCCCGCTGGGCTCGTGCACCATGAAGCTGAACGCCACGGCCGAGATGATCCCGGTGACCTGGCCGGAATTCGGCAACATCCATCCGCTGGTGCCGGCCGACCAGGCCATCGGTTACAAGGCGCTGATCGAAAGCCTGGAGGCCATGCTGGTGGAATGCACCGGCTACGATGCAGTGAGCCTGCAGCCGAACTCCGGCGCCCAGGGCGAATACGCCGGCCTGCTGGCGATCCGCGCCTACCATCGCTCGCGCGGCGAAGACCATCGCGACATCTGCCTGATCCCCGAATCCGCGCACGGCACCAACCCGGCTTCGGCGCAGATGTGCGGCATGAAGGTCGTGGTGACCCGATGCGATGCCAACGGCAACGTGGACGTGGACGACATCCGCGCGCAGGCGGAGAAATACAGCGACCGCCTGGCGGCACTGATGATCACCTACCCGTCCACCCACGGCGTGTTCGAGGAGGATATCGTCACCATCTGCGAGATCGTGCACCAGCACGGTGGCCAGGTGTATACCGACGGTGCCAACATGAACGCCCTGGTCGGCGTCGCCAAGCCTGGCAAGTGGGGCTCGGACGTTTCCCACCTGAACTTGCACAAGACCTTCTGCATCCCGCATGGCGGCGGTGGTCCGGGCGTCGGCCCCTGCGCGGTGAAGTCGCACCTGGCGCCGTTCCTGCCCAAGGTGCTGGGCGGCGAAGGCGACGTCGGCATGGTCTCGGCCGCGTCGTTCGGCAGTGCGTCCATCCTGCCGATCAGCTGGATGTACATCGCACTGATGGGCAGCGAAGGCCTGCGCAAGGCGACCCAGGTCGCCCTGCTCAACGCCAACTACATCGCCACGCGCCTGGCGCCGCATTACCGCACGCTGTACACCGGCCGCAACGGGCTGGTGGCGCATGAGTGCATCCTCGATGTGCGCCCGCTGGAAAAGGTGTCCGGCATCGGCGCCGAGGACATCGCCAAACGCCTGATCGATTTCGGCTTCCACGCGCCCACCCTGAGCTTCCCGGTGGCCGGCACGCTGATGGTGGAACCGACCGAGAGCGAATCCCTGCACGAACTGGACCGCTTCATCGACGCGATGATCCAGATCCGCGAGGAGATCGCCGCCATCGAGGACGGCCGCCTGGAGCGCGAGGACAACCCGCTGAAGAATGCACCGCACACCGCCACCGCGGTCACGGCCAGCGAATGGACCCATGCCTATCCGCGCGAACTGGCGGCATTCCCGCTGGCCAGCCTGCGCCAGGCCAAATACTGGCCGCCGGTGGCACGCGTGGACAACGTGTATGGCGACAAGAACGTGATGTGTGCCTGCATTCCGGTGGACGCGTACAAGGACGACGCCATCGAGGTCTGAGCCAACGCCTCATCGATGACACGGACGGCCCGCGCAAGCGGGCCGTGCCGTTTTCCAGCGATGCGCCTTCGCTTCACCGCCGCCAGCTGTCGCAACCGGAATTGCCGTAAAAGCCACTTCCGTGCCGTGGATGCGCGCCATGACTCACATGGCAGTTCACATCTGTGCAGCGTCGCGTTCAGAAACGATGGCATGTCCAACCCATGCGAGCGTCCCGTCACGAAGCGACAAAAAAACAGCCCGCACGGGCGGTGCGTCGCATTTCCGGGCGCCCAACCCGGGCTTCTGCCGCGCAGCATGGCCCCACGTCCTCGCATTGGCCCGCCAGGACGGGATCCCGGAACGCGAACGGGGTCGCCTGCAGCGCCTCGCATTCCGCGCTGGCGCGTTCAGACTATCGGAGAACACCCATGAATCACCTGAAATCCGTCGCTGCGTCTGCTGCCCTGGTCCTTGCCTTCGCCGTTCCGTCCGCCAACGCCCAGCCCGCCCCGCAGCAGGGTGTGGTGGATTGCGGTATCCAGTTCGTGACCTGCATGGCATCCGGAGGCAACGTCCTCACCTGCGGCCTGGCATTCGCCCAATGCCTTGCCAACGGCGGCAAGGCCGTCGCGGATCGCCGCGACTGATCCGCGCAGGTGCATGACATGCAGCCAGCCTGGGGCTGGCTGCATGCTTTCCAGCGCCCGCACGACATGCACGGGCCGACGATCCGATCAAACCTTGCCGGTGCGTGCCCGTCGCGCCAGCGCACTCGCCGAGGCGATCGCCAGCGTCAGGCCGACCATGGACAGGAACTGCAGCCGGGTCTGCTCTTCGGACAACAACAGGCCGAAGATCAAGGCGAGGATGGCCAGGGCGATGCAGGTGAGCCACGGGAACGCCGCCATCCGGAAGGGCAGCGCCACCCCGGCACGGTCCGCGCGACGACGCAGGATCAACTGCGCTACCAGCGAAAGCGTCCATACCAGCAGGCAGGTGGAGCCGACGATGTTGAGCAGTACGGGCAGCACCCTGCCCGGAAACACCAGTTCCAGCACAGTGGCGACGAAGCCGAACAGTACGCTCGCCAGTACCGCGGGCACCGGAACCTGGCGACGGTCCGCCCAGCCCAGCAGTGCGGGTGCCTCCCGGCGCTGTGCCAGCGAAAACACCATCCGCGACGCCCCATACAGGTTGGCATTGAGCGCCGACAGCAGCGCAATGACCGCCACCAGGGTGATTGCGGTGGCCGCACCGGGAATGTTGGCCGCTTCCAGCACGGCCGCGAACGGCGATTTCAACGCTTCGCTGGTCCACGGCACCACGGCGATGATCACACTCAGCGAGCCGATATAGAACACCAGGATGCGCCAGGCCACGGTACGGATCGCGCGGGCGATGCTGCGCTCGGGATCTTCGGTTTCCGCCGCGGCCACCGCGACGATCTCGGTACCTCCGAAGGCGAAGATCACCACCAGCAATGCCGCACCGACGCCGGCAAGACCGGTCGGCGCGAAGCCGCCATGGACGGTGAAATTGCTCAGCCCGGGCGACGCTGCCTGCGGCAGCCAGCCCATCAGCAGGGCCACGCCGATGGCGATGAAGGCCAGGATGGCGATCACCTTGAGGATCGCGAACCAGAATTCGAACTCGCCGAAATTCTTCACGCCCAGCAGGTTGACCGCGGTGAAAAGCACCATGAAGGCCAATGCCGACATGGGTACTGACAGGACGGGCCATACCGTGGCCAGCAGCCCGGCCGCTCCAACCGCTTCGGCCGCGATCACGATCACCAGCTGTACCCACCACAGCCAGCCGAGCGTCGCCCCGGCCGATGGCCCGAGCGCATCGGCGGCGTAGACCGAAAAGGCGCCGCTGGCCGGCTTGGCCGCAGCCATCTCGCCCAGCGCATTCATGACGATGATCACCAGCGCACCCGCGACCAGATACGACACCAGGACGGCGGGACCTGCCAGTTGCACGCCGACTCCGGAACCCAGGAACAGGCCGGCGCCGATGGCGCTGCCCAGCCCCATCATGATCAGCTGGCGGGGCCTGAGCGCGTGGCCCGGGCGGGGGGAAGCGGCAGCGGAAGAAGGTGGATTGGCAGGCATTGAAGGTACGCTGTGCGTCGACAAGTCCGTCACATTACCTTGTCCCGCGGTCCGGGGGGATAGGCCGGATGGCCTGCCACCTCATGCGCCAGCCAGTTCGCCGATCCGCGCACGGTAAGCGCGCGGCGACATTCCGGTCTCGGCCTTGAACTTCCGGGTGAACGCGCTCTGGTCGGTGAAACCGCAGGCCTGGCCGATGCTGGCGATGCTTTCATCGCCATGCAGCAGGTGCATGGCCATCTGGATGCGCAGGCGGGTGAGCACCTGTTGCGGCGTCATCTGGAAGACCTTGCGGAAGCTCCTCTCCAGCTTGGACAGCGAAAACCCGGTGATGTCCAGCAGGGTCTGCATGCGCACGTTCTCGGCGTAGTGCGCGTTGAGGTGCGCCAGCGCCAACCGCAGGTGTTCATACTGCGCACCCAGGCTGTGCTTCTGGCCAAGATCGCGCGAGATGCCGATCAGGCCGCGGATCTCCCCGTCGATGGACAACGGCCGCTTGCAGGTCAGGCACCAGCCCGGTTCGCGGTTCGCGAACAGGTGCAGTTCCATCAGGTTCTCGATCACCGCGCCGTCCAGGACACGGGCATCCTGGTCGGCGTAATCGGCGCTGAGACCGGTGGGATAGATCTCCGCAGCGGTACGGCCGATGACCTCCTTGCGCGATTTCAGCCCCAGCCGCCGCAGCATGGTCTGGTTGATGTGCGTATAGCGCCCCTGGCGGTCCTTGATGAAGAACAGAACGTCCGGAATGGCGTCGAACAGGGCTTCGATGTCGGCGGGCTCAACACGCATGGCCACAGCATAACTGACCCGGGTTTCACCTGCGCGGGACCGCCCCTTCACGCGC
>JAFAFF010000138.1 GCA_023423605.1 Pseudomonadota bacterium | reverse complement strand
AGCCGGCGTTGCCCGCCTCGGCGCCCCCGGCAGCGGCGGCGCCGACACCCGTCGTGCCGCCCGCGCGCGCCGCGACGCCGGCCGCCAAGGCTCCCGCGCGTGCCGGTGCCGAAGCCGAACACACCGTGCGCGTGGATACCAAGCGGCTGGATGCCATCGTCAACCTGATCGGCGAGCTGGTGCTGTCGCGCAACCGCCTGAAGACGTTGCGCGTGCGCCTGCGCGACGAGGAACTGGACCGTGCCGTGTCCACCCTGGACATCGCCACCGCGCGCCTGCAGTCGGCCGTGATGCGTACCCGCATGCAGCCGGTCGGCAAGGTGTTCTCGCGCTTCCCGAAGGTGGCCCGCGATGTCGCCCGCTCGCTCAGCAAGGAAGTGGACCTGGAACTGCAGGGCGCGGAAACCGAACTGGACCGCAACCTGGTCGAGGCACTGGCCGATCCGCTGGTGCACCTGGTCCGCAACGCCATCGACCATGGCATCGAGACCCCGGAGCTGCGCGAGGCGCAGGGCAAGCCGCGCAGCGGTCATGTCCGCCTGTCCGCGCAGCAGGAAGGCGACTACGTCAGCATCGAAGTGCAGGACGATGGCGCCGGCATCGATCCGGAAAGGCTGCGTGCCAAGGCCCGCGAAAAGGGCCTGATCGACCCCGAGGCCGCCGCCCGGCTGAGCAGCGAGGAATGCCTGCACCTGGTGTTCCTGCCCGGCTTTTCGACCAAGCAGCAGGTCACCGACATCTCCGGCCGTGGCGTCGGCATGGACGTGGTGCAGTCGCGCATCCGTGAACTCAGCGGTCAGATCCAGATCCAGTCCGAACTGGGCCGTGGCAGCCGCTTCATGATCCGCGTGCCGCTTACCCTGGCGATCCTGCCGACGCTGCTGGTACAGGCCGGCGAAGATGTCTATGCGCTGCCGCTGGCACGCGTGCTGGAAGTGCTGCATGCGCCCTCCACCTCGCTGGGCTGGTTCGATGGCCGCGCCGTGCTGGACCGACATTCGCACACGCTGGCGCTGGTGGACCTGCGCCAGTGGCTGGACGTGGAGCCCATGCAGTCCAGCCTGCTGACCATCGTCGTGCTGCAGGCCGGTGAAGCGCGCTTCGGGCTGGTGGTGGACCAGGTGCGCGGCCGCGAGGAAGTGGTCATCAAGCCACTGCCCAGGGCCTTGCGCGGCCTGCGTGGCTACGCCGGGGCGACGCTGATTGGCGATGGCCGCATGGCGCTGATCCTGGATGTGGATGGCCTGCGAAGCCCGCAGGACTGAATGAACGCCCCGACGTTGGACCGCATGCCGCCGGCCAGCTTCTCAAGCCCCTCCGCTACCGGCCGATAACGCACCCATGGACAGACTCAGCCTCATAGGACTCTTCCTCGCCCTGGCCTCGCTGGTGGGAGGCAGCATCCTCAAGGGTGCCGGCCTGGCCTCGCTGTGGTCGCCTGCCGCGTTCGTGATCGTCATCGTCGGCACCATCGCCGCCATCCTGCTGCATACGGCGCCGGCCGTGTTCCGGCACGCGTTCGCCATCGTGCGCTGGGTGGTGCGTCCGCCGCGCAGCGACCGCCAGGCGCTGATCGCGCAGATCGTGGACTGGAGCAACATCGCCCGCCGCCAGGGCCTGCTCGGCCTGGAAGCGCAGGTGGAAGCGCAGGACGACCCGTTCCTGCGCAAGGGCCTGCAGCTGCTGGTGGATGGCGTGGAACCGGAAACCATCCGCCGCATGCTGGAGATCGAACTGGGCAGCCAGGAGCACCAGGACCTGGCCGCTTCCAAGGTGTTCGAAGCGATGGGCGTCTATGCGCCCACGCTGGGCATCATCGGCGCCGTGCTCGGCCTGATCGCGGTGATGAAGAACCTCGGCGACCCCAGCAAGCTCGGCCACGGCATCGCCGCGGCCTTCACCGCCACCATCTATGGCATCGCCTCGGCCAACCTGCTGTTCCTGCCGGTGGCGGCGAAACTCAAGGGCGTCATCGCGCATACCTCGCGCGACCGGGAGATGGCCATCGAGGGCATCATCTCCATCGCCCAGGGCGAGAATCCGCGCAACATCGAAACCCACCTGTCCGGGTATCTGCACTGACATGGCCCGCCGTCGTCCCGTCGAAGAACATGCCAGCCACGAGGCCTGGGCGATCCCCTACGCCGACCTCATGACGTTGCTGCTCGCCTTCTTCGTGGTGATGTACGCCATTTCGTCGGTCAACGAGGGCAAGTACCGGGTGGTCGCCGACGCGCTCAGCAGCGCCTTCGGTTCGGCGCCGCGCACGCTCAACCCGGTTCAGGTGGGCAGCAACCAGCTCAAGGGCGGCCACTGGGACGCGCCGTCGGTGATCCACGCCGGCAACCGCATCGGTGCGGCCGCCGCCGCCCCGACCAACGACCCCACCCTGCTGCCGGCGATGGCCTCGCAGATGCGTTCGCCGGTGTCCTTCCGCGACCAGGACCGGCTGCAGCAGGCCGAGCGGCAGCTCGACGCCATCGCCGACCGCCTGGGCAGCGCACTGTCGCCGTTGGTCGAGCGCGGCATGATCACCGTGCGCCGCACCGAGCTGTGGATCGAGGTGGAGATAAACAGCGACACCCTGTTCCCCACCGGATCGTCCGGGCTCGACGTGCATGCCCGCGACACCCTGTCCACGCTGGCCGGCGTGCTGCGCGACGTGCCCAACAGCGTGCGCGTGGAAGGCCACACCGACAACCTGCCGATCGCCACCACCCAGTTTCCTTCCAACTGGGAACTGTCGGCGGCGCGCGCCCCCAGCGTGGTGCACCTGTTAGCCGACCAGGGCCTGCAGCCGGCACGCCTGGCGATGGTGGGCTACGGCGAGTTCCGTCCGCGCGAGGACAATGCCACCACCGAAGGCCGCAACCGCAACCGCCGCGTGATGGTCATCATCCTCGCCGATACCAGCCACGCCGTCGATCCGATCACCGAGCGGCTGACGGTGTCCAGCGATCCCGCCACCTCCCCTCCCCCCGCGCCGGCGCCCAATGCGCCCGCGCCGGCCGGCAGCCCCATCGGCGCCGCCGCCCCCCCTGCCTTGAAGGAGTAGATCCATGCGCATCTGGGCAATCGCCAACCAGAAGGGTGGCGTGGGCAAGACCACCACCACGCTCGCCCTCGGCTGCGGACTGGCCGCGCTTGGCCATCGCGTGCTGTTGATCGACCTGGACCCGCATGCGTCGCTGACGCGTGCGTTCGGCATCCCGCTGGATCCACCGCTGGCTGGCGTGCTGGACCTGTTCTCCGCACCGCCGGCCGAACTTGCCAGCCTGTGCCACGACACGCCCGTGCCAGGCCTGGCGCACGTCTGCGCGCAGGCCGCGCTGGCCACCCTGGAACGCCGCAGCGCCAACCAGCCAGGCCTCGGCCTTGCGCTGCAGAACGCGCTGGCCCGCCACCAGGGCCGTCACGATTACATCCTGCTGGACTGTGCGCCTACCCTGGGGTTGCTGATGATCAACGCACTGGCCGCCGCCGACCGCCTGATCATTCCCACCCAGGCCGAGCCGCTGGCATTGCATGGGCTGGATGGCATGGTGCGCACCGGCGAGATGGTCGAACGTTCGCGCCGCAGGCCGTTGCCGATCTCCATCCTGCCGACCCTGTTCGACCGCCGTACGCGCGCTGGCAACGAAAGCCTGAAGCAGATGCAGGACCGGCATGGCGCACGGGTGTGGGAAGACGCGATTCCGGTGGACACGCGCCTGTGCAGCGCCGCTACCGTGATGGCGCCGCTGCAGGGCGATGAGTATCCGGGCCGTGGCCTGGCGACCTACCGCCGCGCGCTGCAGTGGATCCTCGCCGACGACGCACGTGCCCTGGAGCAGGCCGCATGAGCAATGAAGCGGTGCTGGACGACTACCTGGAACAGCTGCTCGGCGATGCCACGCCTGCGCCGATGGAGGCGCCGGTGGCTGCAGCCCCGGTGTTGGACACTGCGTTGACCGCGGTGGCGATGGACGTTGCCACGGGCGATGCGGGCGATGGGCGCGACATGAGCTGTGACGCGGCGGTTCCCGGGGCCACGACATCCGGATCGCGCGACACCCCCGATGCGGAGGCGCCCGAAGCGCAGCGTGAGCCGACCTGGGATGACCTGCCCGACGAGGTGATCTACGAAACCGGTGCGGCGGTCAGCGCCGTGCTTGCCAACGCCGACAGCCCTTCGCTGGAGGCCGCGTTCGAGGCCGCAGCCGCGCCGGTGGCGCAGCCGCCTGCCAGCACTCCGGCAGCCGAGCGAGCGGCGCCGGACATGCCGCGGCTGCCGCCCCGCATCGCCGCGGCCTCGCCGGCCGCGGCACCTGCCCCGCCCAGCACCTGGCAGGAACTGCAGGAACAGGCGCTGCGGCGCGACGACGGTTCACCGCAGCGGCGCTCCAACGAGCGTACCTCGCGCTGGCTGCGCCTGCGCTGCGGCAGCCAGGCCTATGCACTGGAACTGCTGAAGGTGCAGGAAGTGGTGCTGCCGGTGCCACTGCTGCCGCTGCGCGGCACTGCACCGGCCATGCTGGGCATCATGAACCTGCGCGGCCAGGTGGTGCCGGTGCTCGACCTGGGCATGCACCTCGGCGGCGCGCCGGCCACTGAGGATGCGCAGACCCGCATCGTGGTGCTTGAGGAGAACGGCGAAATCATGGGCCTGCGGGTATCGGCCGTCGACGATGTCACCAATCTGAGCGACTCGCAGATCGAACCACCGGATACGGCGCGCATCTGCCGCATCAGCAACGACATCTTCCGCGGCGTGGCCCGGCTGCAGCAGCAACCGATGATCCTGCTCGACGCCACCCGCCTGCTCGGCTGAGCAGGCGCGCAGCACGTAGAGCCGGGCTCTGCCCGGCTGATGCCGCACCACGCAGCGGGGGAGAGCCCCGCTCTACCTGCCCCCTGCGGGAATCCCTAAAGCTTCAGCCGACGATGCCGCTATGAAGTCTGGAACCGTTTGTCCGGAGCAACGATGAGCACTGTGGACCTGGGTGAAGATCTCGGCATCGAGAGCAGCACCGAGCTCAAGAACCGCCTGGCCCCGCTGCTCGCTGCGGCGGGCCCCCTGACCCTGGATGCCAGCCATGTCGGCCGCATCCATACCGCTGCAATGCAGGTATTGTGTGCATTCGTGCAGGCCCGGCGCAGCGCAGGATTGCAGACCGGCTTCCACGGCTGTACCGCAACCTTCAACGATGCCGCGCGCCTGCTCGGCATCAGCCAGGCCCTTGGCCTGGACGCAACCCATGACAACCTGAAATCTGTGGAGAACGCTGCATGAGCGCACGTATCTTGGTGGTGGACGATTCGGCGTCGATGCGCCAGATGGTGTCCTTCGCCCTCACCTCGGCCGGTTTTTCCGTCGAAGAAGCCGAGGACGGCGCCGTGGCGCTTGGACGCGCCAAAGGCCAGCGCTTCAATGCCGTGGTCACCGACGTCAACATGCCGAACATGGACGGCATCGCGCTGATCCGCGAACTGCGGCAGCTGTCCGAGTACAAGTTCACCCCGATGCTGATGCTGACCACCGAGTCGGCCGCGGACAAGAAGTCCGAAGGCAAGGCGGCTGGCGCCACCGGCTGGCTGGTGAAGCCGTTCAACCCCGAACAGCTGGTCGCCACCGTGCAGAAGGTACTGGGCTGACCCTCCGCCCAAGGCCTGCCTCTCCTCCCCCCACGTCTTCCGGAACGCACCCTTCATGAGCATGGACCTGCAACGTTTCCACGCCACCTTCTTCGAGGAAAGCCGCGAAGGCCTGGATGCCATGGAAGCCGGGCTGCTGGCCCTGGAATCGGGCCAGCAGGATGCGGAGGTCATCAATTCGGTGTTCCGCGCCGCGCATTCCATCAAGGGCGGTGCCGGCACCTTCGGCTTCGATGCGATGGCCGGCCTGACCCACGTCCTGGAAACGCTGCTGGACGAACTGCGGGCCGGCAAGCGTGCCCTGCATGCCGATGCCATCGATGCAATGCTGGCATCGGTGGACGTGCTGCGCGCCCTGCTGCGCGAAGCCGAACACGGCCAGGCTGCCGACCCGGCCGCGGTGGCGGCGATCATCGCGCGACTGGAAGCCATCCTGTCCGGCAAGGCGGCGACATCGGCCGATGCCGCACCGTCCGCCGCTGCCGAACCGGAGCCGGAAGCCTGGCAGATCGGCTTCACGCCGGCGCCGTCGATGTTCATGAGCGGCAACGATCCGCTGCGCATCATCCGCGAACTGGAACATCTCGGCCCGCTGCAGGTGCAGGCGCGCATGGACCGCATGCCCGGCTTCGAACAGCTGGATCCGTTCGAGGCACATCTCGCCTGGGACCTGGGCCTGATCGGCCGCATCAAGCGCAGCCAGATCGAGGACACTTTCGCCTGGGTGGTGGACGACTGCGAGCTGGACATCCGTCCGGTCGCACCGCCCAGCCTGGCCACCACGCCGGTGGTGGAACCGGCAGCGGTGGCCGAGCCCGCGGTCGCCGAGCCCGTGGTCGCCGCGGTCGCTCCGACGGCGGCGCCGGCGGCGGCTGCCACCTCAGCTCCGGAAGCGGAAACCTCCATCCGCGTCAGCGTCGACAAGGTCGATGCGCTGATCAACCTGGTCGGCGAACTGGTGATCACCCAGGCGATGCTGAAGCAGGTCTCCAATGCCATCGATCCGGTCCACGCCGAACAGCTGTTCGCCGGCCTGGATCTGCTGGAACGCAACACCCGCGATCTGCAGGAAGCGGTCATCGGCGTGCGCATGCTGCCGGTGGATGCGGTGTTCCGCCGCTTCCCGCGCCTGGTCCGCGATCTGTCCACCCGCCTCGGCAAGCATGTACGCCTGCGCACCGTCGGCGAAGGCACCGAGCTGGACAAGGGGTTGATCGAGAAGATCGCCGATCCGCTCGTGCACCTGGTGCGCAACTCCATCGACCATGGCCTGGAACTGCCGGACGTGCGTCGCGCCGCCGGCAAGGAAGAGACCGGCACCATCACCCTCGCCGCTTCACACCAGGGCGGTCACATCGTCATCGAAGTCAGCGACGACGGCCACGGCCTGAACCGCGACAAGATTCTCGCCAAGGCCCATGAGCGCGGTATCGCGGTACCCGACAACCCCACCGACAGCCAGGTCTGGGACCTGATCTTCCAGCCCGGTTTCTCCACCGCCGATGCGGTGACCGACCTGTCCGGCCGAGGTGTCGGCATGGACGTGGTCCGCCGCAACATCCAGGCGCTGGGTGGCGAAGTGCAGATCGAAAGCCGTCCCGGCAGCGGCACCCGCACGCTGATCCGCCTGCCGCTCACGCTGGCCATCCTGGATGGCATGACCGTTTCGGTGGGCGGGGAAACCCTGATCCTGCCGCTGGCCTACGTGCTGGAAGCCCTGCAGCCGCAGGCCAGCGACGTGCGCACCATGGCCGGCGAAGGCCGCGTCCTGCGCGTGCGTGGCGAGTACCTGCCCATCCTGTCGCTCAGCGAGTACTACGGTTACGGCGAGCGCCGCAGCGAGGAGTCGCTGGTGGTGGTGGTGGAAGGCGACGGCCAGAAGATCGCGCTGGAAGTGGACGAACTGGTCGGACAGCAGCAGGTGGTGGTGAAGAACATCGAGAACAACTACCGGCGGATCGGCGGGGTCTCCGGCGCCACCATCCTCGGTGATGGCCGCGTCGCGCTGATCGTGGACATCGGCGGCCTGGTGCGCTCGCTGCGCATTCCGCGCGCCGCCTGATTCCGGCCATCCCGCCGTAGAGCGGGGCTCTGCCCCGCTGCGCGGCAATCCTTCAGCCGGGCAGAGCCCGGCTCTACATGACCGGCATTCGTAGAGCGGGGCTCTGCCCCGCTTCGTGCTAATGCTTCAGCCGGGCAGAGCCCGGCTCTACATGCGTCGCTGTTCCTGAACCCGTTCGGCAACCCATTGTCAAGCCGCTCTTCAGCATGGCGCGCACGCGCTGCTATCTGTGCTGGTGGCGCCGTTGCCGCAGCGCCTGATCCTGCCCCGGAGCACCCGCATGAACTGGTTCCGCGATCTTTCCATCGCCCGCAAGCTTGCCGTGGGTTTCACCTTGACCACCCTGATGACCGTGGTGCTGGGCGCCTTCGCGCTGCTGCGCCTGTCGCAGGCCGATGCGCAGCTGCAGGCGATGGCGGTCAATGCCTTTCCATCCGTGCAGCACCTCGGCGAAGCGCGTGCGCAGCTGGGTGAATTCCGCACCTATGAACTGGCCCTGCTGACCATGCTGGACCAGCCGGACAAGGTGGCCGACTACAACCAGCGCATGGACGCGGCCAGCAGGATCATCGAAGAAGAGCTTGCCGCCTATTCCCGGCTGGAGGCCGACGCCACCGAACACGCGCTCTACCAGAAGGTGCAGCAGAGTGTGGCAGCCTATTTCGCGGCCAACGCCAGCCTGCGCGAAGCCGCCGGGGCCGGCGATGGTGCGCGGGCACAGCAGATTTCCGACGAGCAGTCGCGCCCGCTGCGACGCAAGCTGTTCGACGACCTCAAGGCGGTCAGCGCGCACTCGTCCGGGGTGGTGCAGGACAGCGTTGCCGCGGCCAACGCCAGCCATCGCAGCAACATCATCGCCATCATCAGCGCGATCGTGCTGCTGTCGCTGCTGGCCGCGGCGTTGGCGCTGCTCATCTCGCGCGCGGTCACCGTGCCGCTGGCCAGGGCCCTGCGTGCCATCCAGGGCGTTTCGCGCGGCGACCTCGCCGATACCGCTCAGGCGACCGGCAACGATGAAGTGGGCCGCATGCTGGCCGCCACCGCCACGATGACCGCGATGTTGCGCCGTTTCTCCGAACAGACCCAGTTGATGGTGCACATGCATGCCGGTCCGGATGTCGCGCATCGCATGCCGGAAGATTTTCCCGGCGTCTACGGCGAACTGGCGCACGGCATCAACGCGATGATCTTCGAGCATCTGGATGCCCTGGGCGATGCCATCGGCGTGCTCAACCAGTACGCCATCGGCAACCTGGAGCCGGACGCGCGCCGCCTGCCCGGCACCCGCGCCGTGCTGCACGAATCGATGGACGCCGCCAAGGCCAGCCTGCTGGCGATCAACACGCAGATCCAGCAGCTGGCGTCGGCAGCGGCCGCCGGCGACTTCAGCCAGCGCGGCGATGCACAGCGCTTCGAGCATGACTTCCGCACCATGATCGAACGCCTGAACGCCATGATGGAAGGCGCCGACGGCAGCCTGTCGCAGCTTTCGCTGCTGCTGCGGGCGGTCGCCGCCGGTGACCTCACCGCGCGCATGGATGGCCGCTTCGAGGGCGTGTTCGCGATGATGCGCGACGACGCCAACACCACCGTCGCGCAGCTGACCGGCATCGTATCGAGCATCCAGGCGTCGGCCCGCAGCATCAACGGTGCCGCGGGCGAGATCGCCAGCGGCAACAGTGATCTGTCGCGGCGCACCGAACAGCAGGCCGCCAACCTGGAAGAGACCGCTGCCTCGATGGAGGAACTCACCTCCACCGTGCGCCAGAATGCCGAACATGCCC
>JAFAFF010000086.1 GCA_023423605.1 Pseudomonadota bacterium | reverse complement strand
AACTGCGTATTCCCTTCCATGTCGGCGACGATCATTCCCGCACCTGGGTGCTGTCGCGCACCGAGCACGGCCTGCGCCTGAAGCATGACCATCGCCACCAGGATGGCAGCCCGGATGCCATCACCCTTTATGGCGGCGACAGCAGGCCACCGGGAACCGCGCAACGGCAGGAATTCCCGGCCGACGCCGATTCGGTGGCGATGTTCCGCAAGGCCGACATGTTGCCGTCCACCCACAACACCTGGGCGATGGAAATAGAGCCCGACGAGCAGTTCGTCTACGAGCTCACCCGTCCGGATGGCCGCCGCTTCCGCGTGGTGTTCGATCTCACCCGACCGGTGGCGGAGCCCCCGGCCCCCTGGTAACCCGCGGCCAGGCGTCCGCCAACCGGTCGCTAGCGCACGCCAAACCGCGCGCGGCAGCCATCGCTGACCCATAGGCTGCCGTTGCCATAGCCCCAGCTGCGGCCTTCCGCGCAGGCGCTGCCGGACAGCTGCTGGACCAGCACCGGCCGACCCTGGCGGGCATCCCAGGCACAGGTGCTGCGGCGCTTGTCGTTGCTGCTGCAGGTGACGCTGTAGCTGCGGTCGCGCCCGGTGTTTCCACCCCAGCCGCCACGGCCCCGGTCTTCGGCGAACTCGCCGCGGCAGCCGCCGTTGACCCACAAGGTGCCGTTGCGCGTGCCCCAGGTCCGGCCTTCCACGCAGGCCGAGCCGGATATCTGCCGTACCAGGCGCGCGTTGCGCCAGCCGGTGTTGCAGATCCGCTCGCGGTTGTTCTGGCTTTCGCAGCGCAGGGTGGCACTGCTGCCCCCGTTGCCACCATTCCAGTTCCCGCTGCCGCCGCTGCCACGCAACGAGGTGGCGATGTCCTGCCTGATCCGTGAAAAACTCCAGCCCGAATCGATCTGGGCCAGGTAGAAGCGCAGCTGGTCGTCGGGTATCCGTCGCCCGTTGGACTGGTCGGCATATTCCTGGCCGATCACCCGGGCGCGGTCGTTGGGGGAGAGCTGGGACAGGTTTTCCGGGGCGTAGGCCCGGGTGCCCACCTGTGCGGCGGCGTAGGGCACGAAGCAGGCGACAGCGGCGGCCAGGCAGGCTGCGGTGCAGCGGTTCATGGCGACATCCCCGTACGGTCGATGGTGGGTGACTATAGGAACGGCGGCCATCAAGCCGGCGTGATCACCGCGGATTTGCTCCGGCCGGGGGCTCGGCCGCAGAATACGGGGCTTTCCGGGCCTTTCTGGCACCGGCGTTCTCCAGCGGAGTTGTCCCCCATGCGTACCCACTTCTGCGGCCTGGTCGATGAGACCCTGATTGGCCAGACTGTCACCCTCGCCGGCTGGACCGACGTGGCCCGTAACCAGGGCGGCGTGTGCTTCATCGATCTGCGCGATCACGAGGGTATCGTGCAGGTGACGGTGGAGGTCGACAACGCCGAAGTATTCGCCGTGGCCGCATCGCTGGGTTACGAGGACGTGCTGCAGGTGGAGGGCGTGGTGCGCGCCCGCCACGCGGTGAACGACAAGATGCGCACCGGCAAGGTGGAAGTGATCGCCACCGCCATCACCGTGCTGAACAAGGCGGCGCCGCTGCCGTTCCACGCCCATGAGAACCCGGGCGAGGAAACCCGCCTGAAGTACCGCTACCTGGACCTGCGCCGCCCGGAGATGCAGCGCATGCAGCGCACCCGCATCAAGCTGGTGCAGGCCCTGCGCCGCCATCTGGATGGCAAGGGCTTCCAGGACATCGAAACCCCCATCCTGACCAAGGCCACCCCGGAAGGCGCGCGCGACTTCCTGGTGCCGGCGCGCATGCATCCGGGCGAGTTCTACGCCCTGCCGCAGAGCCCGCAGCTGTTCAAGCAGATCCTGATGGTGGCCGGCTTCGACCGCTACTACCAGATCGCGCGCTGCTTCCGCGACGAAGCCCTGCGTGCCGACCGCCAGCTGGAATTCACCCAGCTGGACATGGAATTCGCCTTCGTCCGCGAACGCGACGTGCAGGACTTCGTGGAAGACATGATCCGCGCCATCTTCAAGGAGGTGGTGGACGTGGAACTGGATGCCAGCTTCCCGCGCATGACCTGGGCCGAGGCCATGCGCCGTTACGGTTCGGACAAGCCGGACCTGCGCATCGCCCTGGAACTGGTGGACGTGGCCGAGCTTGTCAAGGACAGCGATTTCGCCGTGTTCACCGGCCCGGCCAATGATGCCGACGGCCGCGTGGCCGCGCTGCGCATCCCGGGCGGCGCCAGCCTGTCGCGCAAGCAGATCGACGAATACGCGGCGCACGCGGCCAAGTACGGTGCCAAGGGCCTGGCCTACATCAAGATCGCCGACAACGGCGAAATCAGCTCGCCGATCCAGAAGTTCTTCAGCGAAGCCTCCTTCGCCGCGCTGGTTGCCCATGTCGGTGCCGGCAACGGCGACATCGTGTTCTTCGGCGCCGGCGGCTACAACAAGGTTTCCGATTTCATGGGCGCGCTGCGCCTGAAGGCCGGCAAGGAGTTCGGCCTGGTTTCCGACGGCTGGGCGCCGCTGTGGGTGACCGACTTCCCGATGTTCGAATGGGACGAGGAAGAGCAGCGCTACGTCGCCCTGCATCACCCCTTCACCGCACCGGCGGTGGACGACATCGCCGACCTGCGCGCCAATGCCCGTACCGCTGTTTCGCGTGGTTACGACATGGTGCTCAACGGCAATGAAATCGGCGGCGGCTCGATCCGTATCCACCGCCCGGACATGCAGAGCGCAGTGTTCGAGCTGCTCGGCATCGGTGCCGAGGAAGCACGTGCCAAGTTCGGCTTCCTGCTGGATGCGCTGAACTACGGTGCACCGCCGCACGGCGGCATCGCGTTCGGCATCGACCGCATCGCCGCGCTGATGGCAGGTACCGAATCCATCCGTGATGTCATTCCATTCCCGAAGACCACCGGCGCGCAATGCCTGATGACCGACGCGCCGTCGCCGATCGCCGATGCGCAGCTGGCCGAAGTGCACGTGCAGGTGCGTCCGAAGGCCTGAGGCCTGCAGGCTGGCAGGTAATGAAACAGCGGTACGGGCATTGGCGCGCAGGTCGGCGATGTCGTCCACCGCCGGTGCGGTGAAGGGGTGATGCAGGGCGACGTAGCGCTGCTCTTCCTCGTCCCATTC
>JAFAFF010000061.1 GCA_023423605.1 Pseudomonadota bacterium | reverse complement strand
GGGTGTTGAACCAGGTCCACAAGCTGGTCAACAACTGGGGCTGGGCCATCGTCGGCCTGGTGGTGCTGCTGAAGCTGGTGCTGTATCCGCTGTCGGCGGTGCAGTACAAGAGTGGCGCCAAGATGCGCCGCTTCCAGCCGCGCATCGCGCAGCTGAAGGAACGCTACGGCGATGATCGCCAGAAGTTCCAGACCGCGATGATGGAGCTGTACAAGAAGGAAAAGATCAATCCGATGGGCGGCTGCCTGCCGATCCTCATCCAGATGCCGATCTTCTTCGCGCTGTACTGGGTGCTGGTGGAATCGGTGGAGCTGCGCCAGGCCCCCTGGCTGGGCTGGATCCAGGACCTCACCGCACGCGATCCGTATTTCATCCTGCCGATCATCAACATGGCGGTGATGTGGGCCACGCAGAAGCTCACCCCGGCACCGGGCATGGACCCGATGCAGCAGAAGATGATGCAGATGATGCCGCTGGTGTTCGGCGTCATGATGGCCTTCATGCCGTCCGGCCTGGTGCTGTACTGGGTGGTCAACGGTGGCCTGGGCCTGCTGCAGCAGTGGTGGATGACCAAGCGCCATGGCGGTGAGCCGGTTGCGGCCACCCCTGCGGTGAAGAAGTAGTCACGACGCCTCGACCTCCACGTCGAACGTCCGCGAACAGACCCGCCTGATGGCGGGTTTGTTCGTCATGGCCACCACCCGCACAATGCCCGCCATGGATACCACTGCCACCGACACCATCGTTGCCATCGCCACCGCGCCCGGTGCCGGCGGCGTCGGCATGCTGCGCCTGTCCGGGCCACGTGCCGTCGACATTGCCGCAGGCCTGGGTGCCAGCAACCTGCGTGCCCGCCACGCGCATTACGCGCGCCTGCGCGACGCCCAGGGCGAGGTGATCGACGACGGCATCGTGCTGTGGTTTCCGGCACCGAACAGCTTTACCGGTGAAGCGGTGGTGGAACTGCAGGGCCATGGCAGCCCGGTGGTGTTGCAGCAGCTGGTGGCCCGCTGCATCGCCCTCGGTGCGCGCCAGGCACGCGCGGGCGAGTTCAGTGAACGCGCCTTCCTCAACGGCAAGCTGGATCTGGCGCAGGCCGAGGCCATTGCTGATCTGATCGCCGCCGGCGACAACCGCGCCGCGCGTGCTGCCCGGCGTTCGCTGGATGGCGTGTTCTCGCGCCGGGTGGGGGACGTTGCCGAACAGCTGGTGCTGCTGCGCATCCACGTCGAAGCGGCCATCGATTTCGCCGACGAGCCGCTGGATACGCTGGGTGGCGAGCAGGTGCGCGGTGGCCTGCGGCAGGCCCGCGAAGCGCTGGCGCTGCTGCGCCGCGACGCCGAGCGTGGACGGCGCCTGCGTGATGGGCTGCATGCCGTGCTGATCGGCCCGCCGAATGCTGGCAAGAGTTCGCTGCTCAATGCCCTTGCCGGCAGCGAACGGGCGATCGTCACCGACATTGCCGGCACCACCCGCGACACCCTGCGCGAGACCATCCGCCTGGACGGACTGGAACTGACCCTGGTGGATACCGCGGGCCTGCGCGAAGGGGGCGATGCCATCGAACGCGAAGGCATGCGCCGCGCGCGTGCCGAGATCGAGCGCACCGACCTGGCGCTGATCGTGCTGGATGCCCGCGACCCCGCCGCTGGCGAAGCGGCCATCGCCGACTCGCTGCGGGACGTGCCGCACCGGCTCTACATCCACAACAAATCCGATCTGCTGCAGGAAAAGGGGACGGACCCCGGGTCCATCCCCGACCGGGTGTTCGTATCCGCCGCCACCGGTGCCGGCCTGGACGAGCTGCATGCGCGGTTGTGGTCCATCGCCAGCGCTGGCGCGGGCGAGCAGGTGGAAGGGGAATTCTCCGCGCGCACCCGGCATGTGGATGCCATCGAACGTGCACAGCAGCACGCGCTGCAGGCCGATGGCGAGCTGGCGCATGAGCACCTGGAGCTGGCCGCCGAGGAACTGCGGCTGGCCCACGATGCACTGGGCGAGATCACCGGGCAGATGAGCGCGGACGACCTGCTGGGGCGGATCTTCTCCAGCTTCTGCATCGGGAAGTAGCGCCGGGCTCTGCCCGGCTGCATGCGCAGACCTGAAGATGCTTCTTCACCCTGTAACCTCGCCCCGGCATCATGCGCGCCTTCTTTCCAGGCGACGTCGCTTCGGCACGGCCGCAACAACAGAGGTCCAGGGTGTCGAAGGTGTCGTGGCGTTGTGCATTGCTGTTGTCGCTGGTCGTGGCACCCTGCGTGGCCATGAGTGAAGAATCCCCCAAGGCTTCCGTCTACGCCCATCGCGGCGCCAGCGCGCTGCTGCCCGAACACACGCTGGCGGCCTATGCGCAGGCCATCGCCGATGGTGCCGATTACATCGAACCGGATCTGGTGATGAGCAAGGACGGCGTGCTGATCGCGCGCCACGAGAACGAGATCAGCGGAACCACCGATGTGGCATCGCGCAAGGAGTTCGCCGAGCGCAGGACGACCAAAAGGATTGATGGCGAGCAGGTGACCGGCTGGTTCACCGAGGACTTCACCCTGGCCGAGCTGAAGACGCTGTACGTGCGCGAGCGCTTGCCGCAGCTGCGCAGTACCGCCTTCGACGGCCAGTTCCGCATCGCCACCTTCGATGAAATCCTGGTGTTCCTGGTGCAGCAGGCCGGTCGCGCGAACCGTGGCATCGGGCTCGCGCCGGAGATCAAGCATCCCGGGTACTTCCAGTCCATCGGCCTGCCGATGGAGGACAAGGTGCTGGCCGCCCTCCGCGGCAATCCGTATACCAGCGTCGGCCCGGTGACGCTGCAGTCCTTCGAAACCGCCAACCTGCGTTACCTGCGCGGAAGGATCGGACGCGAAAGCAACATCCGCCTGCTGCAGCTGACCTGGAAAGGAGATGTGATGCCGGCTGACATCGCCAGCAGCGGCGGCAGCCTGACCTATGCGCGGATGCTCACGCCTGCCGGACTGAAAGACATCGCCACCTACGCCGATGGCATCGGGCCGGAGCTGCGTTCGATCATTCCACTGGATGCCAGCGGTGCGCTGGGCATGCCGACATCACTGGTGCGCGATGCACACGCGGCAGGGCTGATGGTGATCCCCTATACGTTCCGTCCTGAAAACACGTTCATCGCCGGCAACCTGCGCGCTGGAGCGGACAACGCGCGCAACGAGGCAGGGTCGATCGCGGAAATGCGTGCCTATCTGGACACCGGCATCGATGCGTTCTTCACCGATGATCCGGCGCTGGGGCGCAAGGCGCTGCAGGGTCGCTGAGTCAGCTGCCGGCCGCAGAGGAGCGCGGGAACAGCCAGCCCCGCTTGCACGCAGGAAAAACACGCAGGAAAAAAGGCGGAGCGGGAAAACCCCACGCACCGTACGCCAGAGCAAACCGGCGGGACGATGCGCTCTCCGCCGTGCCCAAAACGGGCAAGTACAGGAACGATCATTCCAGACGGAACGGCGAGGCCATTCCGGCTGGAAAAAGCCTTCCAGCCCCTGCATCGTCGCGAATTGCGCCACTGCCCGATATGAGAAAAAGTTGAAACCCGCGGCATCAGCGGGGCATCAGGGGCCCTGGCGAGGGTCCTGCGGCCGCCGGAAAGGCAGCACTACATAATCGCGGCCTTCGCGCGGCTGCCACAGCACCGGCACGCGGCGCGGCGATGGTGGCTCCAGCTCATCGTCCGGCAAGGGTTCGGCAGCTTCCTCTTCGTCTTCCCAGCTGTAGCGCGGCCGCGGTGGCAGCGGATCGCTGTGACGGAACAACAGTGCGGCGATGATGCCGGCAAAGGCGCCGCCCATGTGCGACTGCCACGAGACGCCGGGTGTGTGCGGCAGCACCGTCATCAGCATGCCGCCGTAGAAAAGCATGCCGATCAGGCCGGTGGCGATCGCCGCGCGATCGCGCCGCAGCAGGCCCAGGCTGGCCAGCAGGAACATCAGGCCATGGGTGACGCCACTGGCGCCGAGGTGACGGCTGCCGGGGTCGCCGAGCAGCCAGGCACCGATCCCCGAGCCGATCCACAACAGGGGCAACGCGCGCAGGGTGGCTTTCGGATAGACACTGCCGGCCAGCGTGCCGAGGATCAGGATGGCGACGCTGTTGGCGGCGATGTGTTCCACCGATCCATGCAGCAGCGGCGCACCCAGCAGGCCCAGCAGTCCGTCCCGCTCCAGTGGTGCCACTGCCCAGCGCGCCCAGTCGAAATGGTCCTGGAGCGAGAACACCGCCACCAGCATCAGTACCGCGCCCAGGCTCAGGTTGAAGGCGCGCAGGATGCGCAGTCGGTCACCCGACGGGGGGGCGGGATGACCGGTGGGGGCAGGGACGTTGCTGTTCATACCCCAGCAATGGCGGTGTTCGCCGCGAAACCAAGCCCGGCGACGCGGGAAAATGGCGGCGGCTGGCGGGACAATCGCCGCCGGCCGCCGCTCATCCGTTCCTGGCTCAGGCGCCCTCCGCCTTCGGCGGGTTGCGCAGGCTCAGTACCACCGTCGTGGCGATGATCAGTGCCACCACGCCCAGCGATACCGGCGTCGGGATCTTGAACAGGTCGATGATCATCATCTTGATGCCGATGAACCCCAGTACCAGCGCCAGTCCATAGGGGAGCAGATGGAAGCGGTCGGCCATGCCGGCCAGCAGGAAGAACATCGCGCGCAGGCCCAGCACCGCGAACACGTTCGAGGTCAGCACGATGAAGGGATCGGTGGTGATGGCGAAGATGGCCGGAATGCTGTCCACCGCGAAGATCACATCGGTCACCGCGATCAGGATCAGCACCGCGAACAGCGGCGTGTACCAGCACTTGCCGTCGCGCATCACGCTCATCGCATTGCCGGCGTAGTCCGGCAGCAGGCGCAGGTGCCGGCGCATCCAGCGCAGGGCGGGATTGGTTTCCAGGTCCGGCTCCTGGCCGGCGGAGAACCACATCTTCCAGCCGGTGAACAGCAGGAACGCACCGAACACATACAACAGCCAATGGAACTGGGTGATCAGCACGCTGCCGGCGAAGATCATGATCGTACGCAGCACGATCGCGCCAAGGATGCCGATGATCAGCACCTTCTGGCGCTGTTCCTCCGGCACGGCGAAGTAGCTCATGATCATCAGGAACACGAAGATGTTGTCGACCGCCAGCGCCTTTTCCACCAGGTAGCCGGTCAGGAATTCCAGGCCGACCTTGTTGGCCATCGCCTGTCCGGCGGTCTCGTTCAGGTAGTACCAGAGGCCACCGTTGAAGGCCAGCGCAAGCACCACCCAGCCGATGGACCACCACAGGGCCTCCTTGAAGGTGACCTTGTGCGGGCCACCGTGGCGCATCAACACCAGGTCCACCAGCAGCGCGATGACCACCACCGCGCCGAACCCAAGCCATAACCACACGTTGCCGATCGTCTGCATGTATTTGTCCGTCGTAGAAAAGGAATGCCTCAAGCCGTACGGCGAGGATCTGCAACGGAGGATCGGGGGGATCCAGGGACAGAGCTTCGCCGGTACGGCGAAGGTCTCGCTCACAGTCCCCAGTGGCGGGACTGCCGTTGCACCGGAGCCTGCGGGCTCGAATTGACGGCGGCAACGTCTGGGAGCTACTCCCCTTCTGCCGCCGATTCTGCGGCCAGGCGCCGCTGCCGTCAAATGCCAGGGGCGTTGAGGTGGCCCCGGTGGGTGACGGTGGGTGACGGTGGGTGACGACCGTTGGTCGTCACCATCCTCGCCGGAAGCCCAAGGCAGGAGCGTGACGACCAACGGTCGTCACCCACCAAGGTCACCCACCAAGGTCATCCAAGAAGGTCATCCCATCCACCGGCCCATCCACCAGTCAACCAACTCACCAGACCACCAGAACCACCGCAGACCAGCGGCCAACGTGTCGCGGCTACAATAGGGCGATGAATACCCCAGTCCCCGTTGTCCGCCTCAAGAACGCCTGGCGCTCCAGCCATCCGTGGATCTTCCAGAAACTGGTCGAAAAGCCGACCGTCCGGCCGAAGCCGGGCACCATTGTCGATGTGGTCGGCGTGGACGGCGAGTTCATCGGACGCGGCTTCTACAACGGGCATTCGCGCATCGCCCTGCGCATCCTGGAAACCGACCAGCGCGTGCCGGTGGATGCCGGCTGGTTCTCGCGAAAGATCGCCCAGGCGGTATCACTGCGCCGCGATGTCCTGGACCTGGACGCTGTCAGCGATGCCTGGCGCGTGGTGCACAGCGAAGGCGATGGCCTGTCCGGCCTGGTGGTGGACCGCTATGGCGACCTGGTGGTGGTGGAATTCTTCGCCGCCGGCATGTTCCGCCACCGCGAATGGATCTACGAGGCGCTGCGCGAGCAGTTCCCGGGCTGCCGTTTCCACAGCTTCGCCGACGAGCATGTGCAGAAGCAGGAAAGCTTCGATTTCCACGGCAACACCACCACCGAAGCATCGGTCATCACCGAACATGGCGTGAAGTTCCGCGCCGATCCGGCCGGTGCCCACAAGACCGGTTTCTTCGCCGACCAGCGCGAGAACCGCCAGTGGCTGAGCCAGCAGGTGGAAGGCAGGAGCGTGCTGGACCTGTGCTGCAATACCGGTGGCTTTGCGGTCTACGCCGCCGCGCGTGGCGCTTCGGAAGTGATCGGCATCGACATCGATGAAGACGTGATCCAGATCGCCAAAGGCAATGCGCGCCTGAACAACGTACGCCCGAAGTTCATACAGTCCGACATTTTCCCTTGGCTGCGTGATGCCGCCAACCGCGGTGAACAGTATGACGTGGTGATCCTGGACCCGGCGAAGATGACCCGCGACCGCGATCAGGTGATCACCGCGCTGAAGAAGTACCTGGACATGAACAAGCTCGCGTTGGGCGTGGTCAAGCCGGGCGGCCTGTTCGCCACGTTCTCCTGCACCGGCCTGGTAGCCGAAGACCAGTTCCTGGACATGCTGCGCCGTGCGGCATTCTATTCCGGTCGCACCCTGCAGATCCTGAAAGTGTCCGGCGCCGGCCCGGATCATCCGTTCATGGCGCACGTGCAGGAATCGCGTTACCTGAAAGCCGTGTTCTGCCGCGTGGTGGACTGATGTGCTGACGCCGGACAGCGTCCGGCGTGAATGACGCCTTCGTGGTGCCGGGCAGCGCCCCGGCACTACCAAAGCAGGGCGCCGCGGCGCTATGGTCGGTCTTTCCCTTCCGGTGAGACCCTGCATGAGCCTGCGTCGCCTGCCCTTGCTGCTTGCCCTGGCGCTCGGCATCCCGCTGACCGCCCACGCCATCGATTTCAGCGCCGATGAACTGCAGCGCGCCAAGGCCCTGCAGCAACGCCTGGTGACACTCGACAGCCACCTGGACACACCGGCCAACTTCGCCCGCGAAGGCTTCGACATCGGCAACCGCCACGACCACAACGCGCTGTCGCAGGTGGATTATCCGCGCATGGTGGAGGGCGCGCTGGATGGTGGATTCTGGGCCATCTACACCGGCCAGGGCGACCGCAGTGCCGCCGCCCACCTGCACGATCGCGATGCCGGCCTGCAGCGACTGCTGGAGATCCGCAGCATGCTGGCTGCCAACAGCGACCGTTTCGCGCTTGCGCTGGAACCGGCCGATGCGGCGCGCATCAAGGCCGACGGCAAACGCGTGGTGTTCATCAGCATGGAAAACGCCAGCCCCCTGGTGGCTGATCCGTCGCTGTTGTCGTTCTATCACCGTGCCGGCCTGCGCATGCTGAGCACCGTGCATTTCGCCAACAACGAATTCGCCGATTCGGCCACCGATCCCAAGGGCCCGCAGTGGAACGGCCTCAGCGAACAGGGCAGGGCGCTGGTACGCGAGGCGGTGCGGCTGGGCATCGTGATCGACCAGTCGCATGCCTCCGATGCTGTCTTCGACCAGCTGATCGCGATGATGCCGGTACCGTTCGTGCTGTCGCACAGCTCCGCGCGGGCCATCCACGACCATCCGCGCAACCTGGACGACAACCGCCTGCGGCAGCTGGCCAGGGCCGGCGGCGTGATCCAGGTCAACGCGTATGGCGGCTATCTGGTGGACCCCGGCAAGAGTCCCGAACGTGCAAAGGCCGAAGAGGCCCTCAGCGCGCGGCTGGGCGGTTGGGAGCACATGGGTATCGCGCAGGGTGCCGAGCTGCAGCGTGGCGAAGCGGCTCTGGACAGTCAGTACCCCGTGCGCCACGCCACACTGGATGATTTCTTCGCGCACATGGGCCACATCCTGGATGTGGTCGGGCCCGAACACGTGGGCATCGGCCTGGACTGGGATGGCGGTGGCGGCCTGGCCGACCTGCGCGATGTCAGCGAGCTGCCGAAGATCACCGCATGGTTGCTGCGACGCGGGTATGACGAGCAGCAGATCGCCGGTATCTGGGGTGGCAACCTGCTGCGGGTGATGCAGCAGGCGCGGGATCAAGCCGAAAGGTAGAGCCGGGCTCTGCCCGGCTGTCGGTATCCAATCGCAGCGGGGCAGAGCCCCGCTCTACATGTTCTCGGCACCCGGCGCAGCGGGGCAGAGCCCCGCTCTACGCGTCAGCTCAGCGATCGATCAGCGCGTGGCGACGGCTGTAAAGGAAGTACACCACCAGCCCGATCACGTTCCAGACCAGGAAATACAGCTGGGTGCTGTGCGGCAGGCTGAAGAACAGGTAGACGCAGCCCAGCGCCGCAGCGGGTCCCACGATCCACGCCAGCGGGGTGCGGAACCGACGCTCGCGGCCCGGCTCGCGCCTGCGCAGCACCACCAGGCAGATGCCCACCGCAGTGAACGCCGCCAGGGTGCCGGCATTGGCCAGCGCGGCGATCTCGTCCAGGCGCGCCACGCCGGCCAGGGCCGACACCAGCAGCGCACTGAACAGCGTAGTGGCCACCGGCGTACCGGTGCGCTTGTTGACGTTGGACAGGCCACGCGGCAGCAGGCCATCGCGACCCATCACGAAGAACACCCGGCTCTGGCCGAACATGAAGGCCAGCAACACCGTCGGCAGGGCGATGATCGCCACCACGCCGATCACCAGTGCCGCGGTG
Organism: Pseudomonadota bacterium; assembly: GCA_023423605.1. Classification (GTDB taxonomy): domain Bacteria; phylum Pseudomonadota; class Gammaproteobacteria; order Xanthomonadales; family Xanthomonadaceae; genus Stenotrophomonas. Next base: position 423 of record JAFAFF010000061.1, on the reverse strand, counting down.
GGATGACCCAGCTGGCGCATGATCAGCGCCAGCGGCTCGGCACTGTGGCCGAACACCGCGTAGCTCATCGCACCGACGGCGGCCAGCGCCACCAGGATGTACACGGTGGTGCAGCCGATCATCGAACCGATGATGCCGATGGACAGGTCGCGTGACGGGTTCCTGGTCTCCTCGGCGGCCGTGGCGATGGCATCGAACCCGTAGAAGGCGAAGAAGATGATCGCCGCAGCGGCCATCACGCCACGTTCCACGCCGTCCGGGCCCAGCGACTTGGCGAAACCATACGGCATGAACGGCTGAAGGTTGGCGCTGTCGAAGGCGGGCAGCGCGACGGCGACGAACACGGCCAGGGCGATGATCTTCAGCACCACCAGCACCGCGTTGAGGGTGGCGCTTTCCTTGGTGCCCAGCATCAGGCCGCCG
>JAFAFF010000134.1 GCA_023423605.1 Pseudomonadota bacterium | reverse complement strand
GGGCATGTTCGGCATTCTGGCGCACGGTGGAGGTGAGTTCCTCCATCGAGGCAGCGGTCTCTTCCAGGTTGGCGGCCTGCTGTTCGGTGCGCCGCGACAGATCACTGTTGCCGCTGGCGATCTCGCCGGCCGCCGAGCTGATGGCCTGGCTGGACTGCTTGATGCGGGTGACGATGCCGCTGAGCTGGTCGGCCGTGGCATTGGCGTCGTCACGCATCTGCGCGAACACGCCCTGGTAGTCGCCGTGCATGCGCGCGGTGAGGTCGCCGCGCGACAGCGCTGCCAGCAGCCCGGAAACCTGTTCGATGCTGGACGCGTTGGCATCCAGCAGGCCGTTGATCTGGCGTGCCAGCTGCAGGAAGAAGCCTTCCTTGCCGGCGTCGTCGATGCGGCCGGTGAGATCGCCGGCCGCGGCCTGGGCGATGACGCGCGCCACTTCGGCTTCCACCGCCGCTTCCGGGGTGCGGTCGCGCCATTCGGTCACGTGACCCACGGTCTCGCCGGCTTCGTTGCGGATGATGGAGATGACCTGCGCGAACTGCGCATTGCCGTACTGCACTTCACGGCGCGCCACGCCGCTGCGGCCCAGCTCGGCGATCACCGCCGGATCGGCCTGGCCGGCATGTTCCAGTTCGTCGGCGGTGCGGCCGACCAGCGAGGCTTCCGGATCGAAGTCCGGCAGCTCGCCGCGCACGGCATCGGCATGCTCCAGCAGCGACTGCTGCAGTGCACGGTTGGCATAGACGATGGCGTTGTCGACATCGCTGATGAACACGCCGGTGGAGCTGTAATCCAGCGCGGTACGGATGCGCAGGTTCTCGCTGGCGATGGCCTGGTCGTGTTCGATGCGCTCGCGCAGGTCGCGCTGCATGCGCTGCATGGCGTGCATCAGCTCGCCCACTTCATCGGCGCGGGAGGTGTCGATGTGGCCATCCAGCTTGCCACCGGCCACTTCATTGGCCACCGTGACCGCGCCGCGCACGCTGCCCACCAGAGCACGGGCGAACAGCCAGACCAGCACCAGGCCGATGCCGGCGCCACCAAGCACGGCGATGAGCATCAGGGTGGAGGATGACGCATAGGTCGACGCCGCTTCCTCGCTGGCGGCGCTCGCCAGGCGGTTGTCCTCGGCGATCAGCGCTTCCAGCGCGGAAGAAGAACGGGTGTGCTTGGCGCGCGTTTCACCGACGAAGGTATCGATGGCGTCGTCGGGCAGCTGCAGCTCCAGCATTTCCGTGACCGAATCATAGGATGCCAGGGCGTCCTTCCAGTCGGTCACGAAGGTTTCGAACAGCTTCTTCTGCTGGGCGTTTTCCAGCAGCGCCGGATAGGCCGCCACCGCTTCGTCCAGCTGCTTGCGCGTGGCTGCCGCGCGGGTGACGGCATCGGCCTTGACCTCGTCGCTGGCACGTACCAGCGCCTGGTAGGAGGCGTTGCGATATTCGCCCAGGTAGCCACGCATCTCGCCAGCCATGCGGATGCTCTGCATGCGCTTGCCCGCCAGCTCGGTGGTGACGTCGTTGAGCGAATGCAGGCCACGGTAGGCCACGATGCCCTGCAGCAGCATGACCAGCAGGATGACGCCGAAGGTCAGCAGCAGCTTCGGCATCAGTTTGAGGTTGGTGATCCAGGGCATGGGCGTAGCGTCTCCAATGGCGGATGCGTCCGGGCCGCCTCGGCCCGGTTGCAGCGTCCACGCCGGTTGCGCCGGCGTGGCGGGCAGAACGGTATTACTTGATGTCGGCCAGCTTCAGGCCTGCCGGCGAGCTGACTTCGATTTCCGCGCGCGAGGCATCGCGCTCGATCTTGCCGATCACGCACACGGTCTTGCCTTCCAGCGATTCCAGCGGGAAGTTGAACTTGCCGCGGTTGGCGCCGGCGATGCGCGCGGAGAAGGTGTGGCGCGGGAACGCGCCGCCCATGTGCAGGAAGGTCGGCTGGCCTTCGGAACCTTCGGCGTAACGGGCCTTTTCGACCTTGCCGCAGACCATGCCTTCCTTGCCGACCTGGCGGGCGGCCAGTTCCGGCGGAATCATGGCCGACTGGGCGGACGCGGTCAGGGAGGTGGTGGCCAGCAGGGCGGCCGTGGCGATGACGGACAGGGACTTCATGGAAATTCTCCGGGGATGGGGATGGGGCGACCCGACGGTTCGCGTTCCTTCGCGTGCGGGTCCTGATTGCCCTATCGGCTGCAGGGGGTGGAACTGAAGGTTTTTCGTCGCGGCGCGGGCAGCGCTCAGGCGACGGCCTCCTCCAGCGGGGCCGGTTGGCCCATGTCGGCGCTGTCCAGCAGGGTTTCGATGTCCAGCAGGATCAGCATGCGATCGTCCTGGGTGCCGATGCCGGAAATGAAGCGGGTATCGACGGCGGCGCCGAATTCCGGCGTCGGGCGGATCTGTTCGGCCGCCAGCGGGATGACATCGGACACGCTGTCCACCACGATGCCGACCACGCGTTCTTCGACGTTGAGGACGATCATCACGGTGAAGGCGTCGTAGCGGGCGTTTTCCAGGCGCAGCTTCAGGCGCAGGTCGATCACCGGCACGATGGTGCCGCGCAGGTTGATCACGCCCTTGATGTAGTCGGGCGCGTCCGGCACGCGCGTCACCGCGTCGTAGCCGCGGATTTCCTGCACCTTCAGGATGTCCACGCCGTAGTGTTCATCGCCGAGGGTGAAGCTGAGGAACTCGCCGCCGCTGCCGGCGGTGGCCTGGTTATGGTCGTTCATCGAAAGGTCCTGGGTACCGGGTTCGCGGTCTCAGGCTCGGTATCGGCTGCTGGCGGCGCGACTTTAGCCGCGCCGCCGGACAGCCTCGGGCGGGACGTTTCCGCCTTCTGTTTTTATTCTTTGAATATCAATATTTTCAATAAGATACATCTGATCCGGAAGCGTCCGGCCGGTGCGGACAGATAACGTCCTTCCTGGCAATTCAGGCATCGCGGGCGCGCTGGTACACATGGACGCGGGCCATTCCGGTCCATCGTGCAGGAGCAGGACCATGACCGATCATGATGCGTCAATGCCGCAACCCGGGGAGCCGAGGCAGGATGGAAGGATTGAGCTGCGTGCCACCTCTCTCGGCATCGGCCTCGGTTCCGGGGCCGCCGCCGGGCTGGGCCTGCGATTGCGGATCTTCGCGCGGGGGGAGCATTCGGCGGGAGCAGGATGGGCGTTATGGCAGGTAAGGAAGGACGGCACGGTGACCCTGCTCAACAACGCGATACATCAGTTGCCGTGGGGGCAATTCGACTGGCTTTCTCCACCGCTCGCCCATGAGGGCAGGACGCTGCGCCTGTTCGCTTCGCGTTCGCAACGGGACCCGGCGCGGGTCAGCGATTTCGTCGATGTGGACATACCGGCCATGCCGCCACCCACCGAGGTAACGGCCCGCGATGGCTCGCGCCGCGTCATCTTCACCGGGCGGACACTGCCCGGCGCGCGGGTGGCTGTCAGCATGGAGGGACGCAGCGTCGAATCCGGCGGCGAAGAACGGTTCCAGTTGATCATGGACGACGTGGCCCAGGGCACCTACACCTACACCGCGATGACGCTGGCGCTGAACGATGCGGCGCCATCGACCGGCGTCACCGGATCGGTCAGCATCGGCGCACCGGCAGCCATACCCCTGGCGCTGTTGTTTCCCGAGGTGGGCCGGCGGATTCCACGTGTGGAGAAGGTGACCGGGGTAGCGGCGCCGCGCTCGGAAATACGCGTGCGGCTGGGCGATGGCGCGCCGGAAACGACCAGGGCGGATGCAGGGGGCGCGTGGGAAATAAAGCGGGCCATCTCCGCAGTCCATGGGCCGGTTGTGGTCGTGGCGGAGAATCTCACGACAGGCGAGGTCGTGCGGCGGAACGTCGAGGTGGAACACTTTCCGCAATGGCAGGTTACCCGGCTTGTCGTCGGGCCGATCGTCGATGAAAACGGGCTGGTGGCCCGGCGCGGCACCCTCGTGGAAGGCCGCGGCGATCCGGGGACCGTCATCGAAGTCGCGGTGAGGAACGCCTTCGTGGAACTGGCCACCGTGGACAGCAACGGAGAATGGTCATATCGCGTGCATGACGCTCCCTCGCTTGTCGGCGGGGGCAGGGTGCATCTGCGTGCGGTGGGCGACCCGCTGGAGCGCCAGGAGCTGGCGGAGCCGCAGGGACCGTTGATCCTGCACCCTTCCCACGGCGTGCTGGTGGAGGGCGATGTGGTGGTCAGCGGCGTGTCGGCACGGCGGGTGACGCTTGAGATGGAAGGCGGCGCGACCTATGTGGCCGAGCCTGACAAGGCCGACAACCAGCGATGGGACGTGCGGCTGCCGCCGCTTCCGCCCGGACTGCACACGTTGAGCGCCCGCGTCAGTCCACACCCCGTCCGCGAAGTGGCGCGGGTGACCTTTGCGGTGAGTGCGGTGGATTGAGCTGCACGGGCCACGTGCACGAACGGGTGCTGTGCCTGTACCTGTGCCGGTCCGCGGCCTGCCTAGAGTTCGCCGTTGCGGCGAGCGCTGCGCTGGCGGTCGATGCGGAAGATGTAGCGCTGGATCGCGCTGTCACCACCACGCGGCAGACCATCGAAGCGCAGGCCGACACGCTTGGCTTCGATGCCGTTCGGAAGCTGTTGTGTGCGCTCGTTGCAGGCCACCAGGCCGATTTCCAGGTCTGGCCCATCGGGCAGGCACAGGGTGGCCATGTAGCGCTTCTGCTGGCTGAACACCGGGCAGTCCAGCGGCATCATCACCGCCAACCCGCCGCCGCTGATGTCCACCACGCGCATCGCCAGCGTTTCCGCGCGATCGTCGCCGATGGCCAGCAGCAGCTGTGGCGAGGCCGAGATCGGGGTTTCCAGGCGATACAGCTCGCGCCGCTGCAGGTGCAGCACTTCGTCCGGCATGCTGGCGCGCAGGGCGGCATGCCGGCCATTCTGCTCATGCCGCAGCACGTCCACGCGGAACCGTACCTGCACCCGTTCCAGCTGCGCGAAGCACAGCAGGAAGCCGGCCTGCACCGCGGCTTGGTTCGAGACATCCTGCGGGCTGCCATCCAGCAGCAGCTGTGCGGTCTCCTCGTGCAGTTCCAGTACAGCGGTGGGAAAGCTCTGGTCGCGGCCGCCGATATGCGCGTTGATCAGCGAGCGCTGCTCGATCAACTGTCTCAGCAGCTGCCGCACCTGCAACGGATTGCGCACCATGTAGCGCGCATCGGCGCTGTCGTCGTGCGTGGCCGCGTCATCCTGTGCTGCCTCTTGGTTGCCTGGGAACATCGAGTCTGCGCTGGAAGTGATGTGCCATGCCGGATGGCATGGCCGCTCTTCCAGCTTATCGGCAGCATGCCGGAATAGTTGAGCGGCCGGCCGCCATGTCGGCACGGCACGCCCTCGGCGGGCGTACCAGTTGCCGGATACGCTCAGAATTCCTGCCAGTCGTCGCCTTCGGCGCCGGCGAAGGCCGGCTGGCGGATGGCTGGCCGCACGCTTGCCGGGCGTGCACGCGGCCTCACACTGGCGGCGGCAGGGCCATCGGCAAGCCGCGCGCCCGCGCCGTTGCCGGCGTCATCGGCATGCACGCGGAACCGGGCGACCGCATCGGCCAGCTGCACCGCCTGTTCTTCCATGGCGCGTGCGGCGGCAGTGGCTTCTTCCACCAGCGCAGCGTTCTGCTGGGTGGTTTCGTCCATCTGCACCACGGTCTGGTTGACCTGTTCGATGCCGGCGCTCTGCTCCTGCGAAGCGGCGGAAATCTCGGCCATGATGTCGGTCACGCGCTGCACCGAGGCGACGATCTCGCCCATGGTGGCGCCGGCCTTGTGCACCAGCGCCGAGCCGTCGGCGACCTTGCCGACCGAATCGTCGATCAGGCTCTTGATCTCCTTGGCTGCGGCCGCCGAACGCTGGGCGAGGGTGCGCACTTCGCTGGCCACCACCGCGAAGCCGCGGCCCTGTTCGCCGGCACGCGCCGCTTCCACCGCCGCGTTCAGCGCCAGGATGTTGGTCTGGAAGGCGATGCCGTCGATCACCGAGATGATCTCGGCGATCTTCTTCGAGGAGGTTTCGATGGCGCTCATAGTGGTGACCACCTGGCCGACCACTTCGCCACCCTGCGAGGCCACACCGGCCGCGCCGATGGCCAGCTGGTTGGCCTGGCGGGCATGTTCGGCATTCTGGCGCACGGTGGAGGTGAGTTCCTCCATCGAGGCAGCGGTCTCTTCCAGGTTGGCGGCCTGCTGTTCGGTGCGCCGCGACAGATCACTGTTGCCGCTGGCGATCTCGCC
>JAFAFF010000287.1 GCA_023423605.1 Pseudomonadota bacterium | reverse complement strand
CAACTGTCATTGCGTACTGCACCTTCGACAGGAAGTTACAAATGATATGAATCGCCATGTTAAGGAAGGCGTAGGAAAAAGCCGTCCTGCGGCGCAGCAAGGCTTTGCGGCGGTTTTACCTGCTGGCTGTCGCAAAGGCCAATAACCACAACGTATTCAGTTGTTGCTGCATTGCATCAGAATACGCCCATCCGCAGGCAAGTAGGGCCGTGCGCGCGTGGTTCCACGCGCCGCCGTTCTGGCTGATGCGTTCCACGCACTGCTACCCTTGCCGCCTTCCACCGGGTCAGCCCCATGTCCGTCGATAAAAACCAACGTGATCTCGAAGCCGGCATCCATGTCGATCTGCAGGACCGGCTGACCTATGGGGGCTATCTGCGCCTGGACAAGCTGTTGGCGGCCCAGCAGCCGCTGTCCAACCCGCCGCACCATGACGAGATGCTGTTCATCATCCAGCACCAGACCTCCGAGCTGTGGCTGAAACTGCTGGCCCATGAACTGGGTGCGGCCATCGCATTCCTGCAGCGCGACGAGGTATGGCAGTGCCGCAAGGTGCTGGCGCGCAGCAAGCAGGTGCTGCGCCAGCTGACCGAGCAGTGGTCGGTGCTGGAAACCCTGACGCCGTCGGAATACATGGGGTTCCGCGATGTACTGGGCCCGTCTTCGGGCTTCCAGTCGCTGCAGTATCGCTACATCGAGTTCCTGCTGGGCAACAAGAACGCGCAGATGCTGAAGGTGTTCGAGCACGATGCCGCCGGCCGTGAGCGGCTGGAGCAGGCACTGCGGGCGCCCAGTCTGTACGAGGAATTCCTGCAGTACCTTTCGCGCTTCGGCCACGCCATCCCGGCGCAGTACCTGCAGCGCGACTGGAGCCAGCCGCACGTGGCTGACGATGCGCTGCATCCGGTATTCGAGCGCATCTACCAGGATACGGATCGTTACTGGCGCGAGTATTCGCTGTGCGAAGACCTGGTGGACCTGGAAACCGCCTTCCAGCTCTGGCGCTTCCGTCATATGCGCACGGTGATGCGCATCATCGGCTTCAAGCGCGGAACCGGTGGCTCGTCCGGCGTGGGTTTCCTGCGCCAGGCACTGGAGCTGACCTTCTTCCCCGAACTGTTCCAGATACGGACAACGCTGGAAGGGTAAGCCGCACGCCACGGCGGGGCCGGCCAGCGGCGCATCGCAGGTTCATCGGTCCGCTGTGGCGTGCCTGTCCAGGTGGTCCTGCAGGGTCTGCAGATAGGCAGGAGCCCGGCGTAGGCCACCCGCTTGGTCATCGATGCAGGCATGCATGCGAGGGGGCTTGATGCCGTCGGCCATGAAGTGCCCGGAGATCTCGTCCACGCAGGCGGATACGCCGTTGTAGGCGAAGCCATGTGCTTCCACGCCCTGCGCGAATACCATGCTGGCGCTCGTCACCTGCGCATGGGCGTTCAATGCGCCATGGCGGGGCGTACGCCAGTCGTACTCGGCCTGCAGCATCACCAGGTCGGGAATATCGGCAAGCCGGCGCATGTCCGGACGCGTACTGACCGGGCCGGTCCAGTAAGCGCAGGGCTGGTAGCTGTTGTGGCTGCCGCCTGCGGGATAGGCGCGTGCTGCGTGGTCGCCCAGATCGTCCCAGAAGGCGGGTGGTGGCATGGCCTGCGAGCTCTGGCAGGAAATGCTGTGAAAGACGGATTGTCCTGGCTCCAGATCCAGCCGGGAAGGTGGCTCGGGCGCCTTGAAATAGTCTGCCACCGCCCTGGTCGCCGATTGGCGGGCCTCTGCATCGATGCGGTCTTCGGGGCTGTAGCGATGGGCCATTGCACGGGTACACAGCATGCCTTCGGTGAGCATGGGATCGGCGCGTAGTGTGCGGTCGAGGAAATCCAGGGCCAGCATCATTTCCGGGGAATGGAAGGCGCTGCGCATGATTCTCCGCGAGGCGGGCAGTAAGCCGGCAAAACGCGAGTGGACCTCTGCCGCCGAGGTGCCGAGCCCCCAGACCTGTGGCGCCTTCACGACCCGATCCACTACGAAACGCTCGAAAATCTCCTGGCGGGCGGGCCCTTGGGCGATCGATGCGTGGTACAGGTCACGGGTCCAGTCGATATTGGAGTCCAGGATCATGCGGTCCACGTGGTGCGGAAACAGGGCGCCATACCACGCGCCCAGTTCGGTCCCCCACGACACCCCCCAGTAATTCAGGGGTTCGCCGCCCAGCCGCTGTCGCACCGCGTCCATGTCGCGGGCGGTCTGGTCGGTGTTGATGTAGCGGGCCAGCGGCTGTGCCTGGCAGCCATGGGCGATGGTGGCTGCATGCCGGTTGATGGCCAGCAGATTGGCATCGCTGCGGTCGTCGGTGATATCCGCATACGGGTGCAGAACGGCCTCGGACCGGCAGCGCAGCAGGGGTTCGCCCGCAAGGCCGCGCGGCTGTATCGCGATCACGTCATGGAGCTGGCTGATGCGTGCCTTCGCAGGAGACGCCAGGGCGTCGCGCTCCCAGGTGTCCACAAGTGATGCGGTGAAGAAGAACGCCGGCAACCCGGGGCCACCGGGATTGATGAAGAGATTGCCGCGTCGTGCGCCGGGGCTTGCCGCCCGGATTCGCAGGACATCCAGCATCAGCGTGCCTGTTCCCGGTGCGTGGTGATCGACAGGGACCTCCATCCGGGCGCACTGCAATCGCGAGCGCAGGACAGGAAAGCTTGCCTGGAGGTTTTCATCGCATGCCGCCCACGCCACGGCTGGCGGCGCCTTCGATGAAGCCGGTGCCGACAGGCATGACAGCGCGACGAGAACGAGGACGGGGCCGCAGGACGGTGCGAATGAAAACATGGGTGGCTTCTCTGTGGATCTGCATTGCCACCTTCGGATTTCCACCTGTGGCCTGCCATAGGGAAATCCGTGGAGTGCCAGGAGGGAAAGCCCTCGTCTGTCAGGGCGAACGTCTCCGGTCCGCCACACCCTGGATGGCCTGGGTGTTGGGTAGGAGCGACAAATGACAAAGATTGACCCGTGAAACAGTGCCAATAACGGCACTCATGTGGTCGGCTTCATGCAGGAATGGGTTGCCAGGCGTTGCCGTGCCGTATTCATCAAGCTGGATGTGCCATGCAGCAATCGGCGTTCATTTGACGTGAATGCCGGAAGTCGGTGATCCTCGCGCGCTGCCCCGGCACATTGGACGTGCTCGTCACCCATCGAACCAGGAATCCCGCATGAGCCTGAACGCCACTGCGAATACCCCCGAACCGGCCGTGCCGGAATTCAAGACACTGCTTGGCCACCCGCGTCCACTGTGGATGCTGTTCATGGCCGAGTTCTGGGAGCGCTTCGCGTTCTACGGCATCCGCTGGGCAATGGTCCTGTACATCGTGGCCCAGTTCCATGGCGGCGACGCCACGGGCGAGCGCCCGGCCAGCGAGCTGTATGGCGCCTACCTGGCGCTGGTCTATGCCGGTGCCATCTTCGGCGGCTACGTGGCTGACAAGCTGATCGGCTTCCAGCGCTCCATCCTGCTCGGTGCGCTGTTCATGGCGATCGGCCTGTTCATGCTGGCCTCGCCGACCGAGTTGCTGTTCAAGCTCGGCCTGGCCACGATCATCGTCGGCAACGGGCTGTTCAAGCCGATCATCTCCACCCTGGTGGGCAAGCTCTACCTGCAGGGCGACGAGCGCCGCGATTCGGGCTTCACCATCTTCTACATGGGCATCAACCTGGGCGCGATGATCGCGCCGGTGATCACCGGCTGGCTGGCGCGCGAAATATTCGGCACCGATGCCATGCCGCACTACCAGGTGGTGTTCATCTCCGCCGGCGTGGGCATGCTGATCAGCCTGGTGTGGTTCTGGCTGGGCCGTCGGCAGCTGCAGGGCATCGGTGCCCCGGCGCCGGGCCAGCAGAATGCCAGCCGCGTCGGCCTGGTGGCCCTCGTGGGTGCCGTCGTCGGTGTGCCGCTGTTCTACTTCCTGCTGACCATCGATGCGCAGGCGTTGCAGATCCTGTTGATGACGCTGTTCATCGTGCCGGCGGTGATGCTGCTGGTGGAGGGTATCCGCACTGGCAGCGTGGCCCGCGACAAGGTCATCGCGATGCTGGTGATCTTCACCTTCAACGTGCTGTTCTGGATGTTCTTCGAGCAGGCCGGCAGTTCGTTCACGTTCCTGGCCGACCGTATCGTCAACCGTGAATTCGGTGACTGGACCTTC
>JAFAFF010000278.1 GCA_023423605.1 Pseudomonadota bacterium | reverse complement strand
CGTGGCGTGGTACTTGCGGTCCGGATCGCCCAGCGTGGTGAAGTACACCGGCATGCCGGCCTTGATCTTCACCACGTCCGCTTCGGAAATCTCCGCATTGACCGTCACCAGGTCCAGCCGCGCCAGCATGACGATGGTCGGGGCGGTCTGGTTGGCGTTGACGGTGCGGCCTTCCTCGGTCACCACCGCGACCACGGTGCCGTCCATCGGTGCGGTGATGCGGGTATACGCCAGGTTGGCGCGGGCGGTGGCTACTTCGGTCTCGCTGCCCTTGATCTGCGCCTGGCTGGCCTGCAGCTGCGCGCGGGCGGTCTTCAACGCCGCTTCGGCGGCATCGTATTCCTGGCGCGAGGTGGCTTCGGCTTCCAGCATCTGCCGCTGGCGCGCGAAATCCAGCTCGTTCTGGCGCAGGGTGGCCTGCTGCACGGCCAGCTGCGCGCGTTGCTGCTGCAGGGTGGCCTCGGCCTTGAGCACCGTGTTCTGCTGGGTGGTGGCATCGATCTCGGCGATCAGGTCGCCTTCCTTGACCGTATCGCCGAGCTGCACTTTCAGCGATTTGACCTGGCCGGACGCCTGCGCACCCACGCTGACCAGCTTGTAGGCGTCGATCACGCCGGTCGCATCCACGGTCTGTTCGATATCCGCGCGCGTCACCGGCGAGGTGGCCAGCGGCGGCGCGGCCGGCTTGCGCAGCGTGAGCCACAGCACCACGGCCAGCAGCACGATCACGGCGGCGGTCAACAGAAGGCGACCGCGACGGGTCCTTGGCAGCAGGCGGAAGTTCACGATGGGGCTACTCGGCAGGCCGCTCGGCGGCGTCACGGACATTGTGCGAAGCCTTCGTGGTCGCACTCAATCCTCGATGTGTGTCCCTGTGTAACATTGGAATGCCTGGATTGTTTCGATCTGTATCCCCGATGGCGGCGGATACACTGCAACGCATTGGCGTGCGTGCGGTTCAGCTGCCGACAGGGGATGATGGCGTCATGGAGACCGTGAACCCGATGCATCGCCTGCTCATCGTCGATGACGACACCGACATCCGCAGCCTGCTGGCCGAACAGCTCGGCCGCGCCGGCTACCAGGTCAGCACCGCGGCCGATGGTGCCGGCATGCGCCAGGTGCTGGAGCGCGAACACGTGGACCTGATCGTGCTGGACCTCAACCTGCCGCGCGAAGACGGTCTGACCCTGTGCCGCGACCTGCGTGCGCGCTCGGCCACGCCGGTGATCATGCTCACCGCACGGGCCGAGCCGATCGACCGCGTGCTGGGCCTGGAAATGGGCGCCGACGATTACCTGGCCAAGCCATTCGAGCCGCGCGAACTGCTGGCGCGCATCCGCAACGTCCTGCGCCGTACCGAAGCGCTGCCGGCCAACCTGGAGCCGCTGGCGATCCGCCGTGCACGTTTCGCGCGTTGGATATTCGACCTGGAACACCGTCACCTGGTGGACCCCGATGGCCGCGTGGTGGTGCTGTCCGGTGCTGAATTCCGCCTGCTGCGGGTGTTCGTGGCGCATGCCAACAAGGTGCTGTCGCGCGAACAGCTGGTGGCCCTCAGCAGCGGTCGCAACTATGAATCGCAGGATCGCGCGATTGACCTGCAGGTGAGCCGGCTGCGCAACAAGCTGGCCGATGACGGCGGCCCGGACGGCCTGATCAAGACCGTGCGCAACGAAGGCTACGTGCTGGCCGCGGCGGTCGCGCTGGAATGAACCGGCTGCGCCGCTTCCTGTCGTCGATGGTCGGGCGACTGTTCGTGATCCTGCTGCTGGGCATGAGCGTGGCCGCCATCGGTGCCACGCTGCTGGCCGGCGCCAAGCGCCAGCAGGAGTTCGAGCGACAGAACCTCAACCGCATCGCCGACCGCCTGCAGGGGTTCGTCAACCTGCTGGACGAAAGCCCGGAACTGCGCCAGCGCCTGTTGCGAGTCGGTGGTCCCAGCGTACGTCCGCTGCCGGCGGACAGCCGCCAGGGACGCGTGGACCAGGCGCTGATGGAGGTGCTGGCGGCGCGTCCGGGTGCCGTGGCCAGTGCCCAGGTACGTTTCACATCGTTCCGGGCCTGCATGCCGCGCCTGGAAGATCTGCTGGCGCGTCCGCCGGACGAAAACCACCGCAAGCGCCCGCCGCGCGACCATGACCCGGCCTTCATTCCGCCGCGCTGCCGCGCCGTGCAGCTGGCACTGTCCGATGGCACGCCGCTGGCGCTGGCGCTGGAATCGCCTGCCATCGCCCACAATGGCGTGCTGGCCGTGGACCCGCTGTTCCTTACGCTGCTGGTGCTCGCCATCGCCGTGCTGGCCTATGTGGTCGCACGGATGGCCAGCGCGCCCCTGCAACGGCTGGCATCGGCCGCCCAGCAGCTCGGCATGGACCTGCACCGGGCGCCCATGCCGGTGACCGGCCCGCTGGAAGTGCGGCGCGCCGCCGAAGCATTCAATGCCATGCAGCAGCAGGTACAGCGGCACCTTTCCGAACGCACCCACATGCTGGCGGCCATTACCCATGACCTGCAGACGCCGGTGACCCGCCTGCGCCTGCGGCTGGAAAACGTCGGTGAGGCCACCCTGCGTGAACGCCTGATCGGCGATCTTGCCGCGATGCAGGCGTTGATCCGGGAAGGATTGGAGCTGGCGCGCAGTGCCGAGAGCGCCGAGCCACGCGCCGCGCTGGATCTGGATTCGCTGCTGGAAAGCCTGGTGGAAGATGCGGTGGAAGCGGGCAATGAAGCGCGCTTCGACGCCGGCTGCGGCGCGGTATTGATGGTCCGGCCGCTGGCGATGCGCCGGCTGTTCTCCAACCTGCTGGACAATGCATTGATGTATGGCAAGCGCGCCCGTGTGAGGGCCGAACGCGATGGCGATGGCGTGCGGGTGCGGATCAGCGATGAAGGCCCGGGACTGGAAGAACACCAGCTGCACAGCGTGTTCGATCCGTTCGTGCGCCTGGAAACGTCGCGTTCGCGGCAGACCGGTGGTGCGGGCCTGGGCCTGACCATCGCCCGTGCGCTGGCCGAGAAGGATGGCGCGCGGGTAACGCTGCACAACCGCGAAACCGGCGGGCTGGAGGCCGTGGTGTATTGGCCGGCGCCGACCCTGGCCGAACGGCGGGGCGGCGCCTGAGCACCCACGCAGGCGCGCTTTTGCCTATGATGCGCACAATTACACGGTGCCCGTTCGATGACCTGTCCCGCTCCCGCTCCCGCCCCCGTCTGCATGCGCGTCCGGACTGACGGATGTCGCGTGTGGTCGTGCCAGCATCTCCCTGGAGCCGGCGGGGCACGATGAAGATTCCGGGGAGGGGGGCCGTCGCAGGGAGGCGTGATGGAGGGGGATCCGGCCTGCGCGGCTGGGCACTGGCCATCCTGCTGGCGCTGCTGCCGTGCGCGCCGTTGCAGGCCGCGGAAAGTGGTCCGCCGCCGTTGCGCGACTATGCCATCGACGTGTGGACTTCGCGCAATGGCCTTCCCCACAACTCGCTGCGCGATATCGCGCAGACCCCGGAAGGCCATCTGTGGTTTGCCACCTGGGAAGGGCTGGTGCGCTACAACGGCCTGGATTTCACCGTGTTCGACCGCAGCACGCGGCCGGGACTGCCCGACAATGGCGTCGGTGCGCTGCTGGTGGACCGCGATGGGGGACTGTGGGTCAGCGATTCGCGCGGCAACGTCAGTCATCGCACCGCCGAAGGCCGATGGTCCACCCACGCCCGCCGGGCGCCCAGCCCGCAGGTACTCATCAACGACATGGACGTGGACAGCCACGGTCGGCTGTGGCTGCTGTATGAAGGCCGCGGCATCGGCTCGCTGGACCGGGAAGGGCGTTTCCAGTACCAGGAACCCCCGCCCGGCCTGCCGATGGCGTTGAGTTTCACCAAGATGGCAGTGGATGCGCAGGACCGTGTCTGGGTCGGTACCCTGGACGGACTGGTGTTTCGCGATACCGATGGCGTGCTCAAGCGCGCACCGGCGGCGTGGGGCGTCGGCGAGGGGCTGGTATGGCCCTACCGGGCCCCGGACGGCGTGTTGTGGATCGTTGCTGGCGAACGCATCCATCGCCTGCAGGGCGATCAGCTGGAACTGGTGCATCGCGTACCCGGGCAGATCCACATGACCGCGATGCTGCAGGACCGCCATGGTGATCTGTGGCTGGGCACCGAAAACCAGGGACTGCTACGCATTTCCCGGCATGGACTGGAGCGCCTGCCTGCGGGCCTGAACCTGCCGGGCGGGCGCGTGGTGAGCCTGCGCGAAGATGCCGAGGGCAGCATCTGGGCCGGCGCCAACGGCGGGCTGTACCGCCTGCGCGAAACCCTGTTCGCCAGTTTCACCGAGCGCGATGGCCTCAGCGGTGATTACGTGCGCACGGTGCTGGAAGACGCCCACCGTACCCTGTGGGTGGGCAGTGCCAGCGGCCTGGACCGGCGCGGTCCCGAAGGTGGTTTCGTGCCGGTGCCGCTGCACAACCGCGGCGGCAAGGCGCCTTCGGTGCTGAGCCTGGCGCAGGGCCTGGACGGCGACCTGTGGGTGGGCACGTTCGGCGACGGCGTGTTCCGGCTCGATCCGCAGGGACATCCGCGGCGCACCTACGGTACGGGCGAAGGCATGCCCGGTGGCAATGTGCGTGCGATGAGCGTGGACGCGCAGGGCGTGGTGTGGCCGGGCACGCAGAAGGGCGTGGTCCGCATCGGCGCCGACGGCGTGAGCGTGCCGCAGGTGGCGGGCATGCCGGGCATCCTGATCACCGCGATGGCGCATGATGCGCAGGGCAATCTGTGGATCGGCACCATCGAAGGCGTCCGGGTGCTGCGTGGCGACCACGTGCAGCATATCGACCTGGCCCCGATGGGCGGTGGCCGCAGTGTGTTCGGTTTCCAGCAGATCGGCGATGCCATGTGGATCAGCAGCGACCGCGGCCTGTATCGCTACCGGGACGGGCAACTGGCACGGGTCGGTCTGGAGCAGGGCATGCCGGTGGACACCGTGTTCCAGATGGTGCCCGATCGCGTGGGCAACGTATGGATCAGCAGCAACCGCGGCGTGCTGCGTACCGACATGAGCCTGTTGAACGAGGTTGCCGATGGGCGCGCGCCGCGCCTGCAGGTGGAGCGCTACAACGAGATCGACGGCATGGCCAATTCGCAGGCCAACGGCAGTTCCGGACCGGCCGCGCTGTTGCGCC
This sequence comes from Pseudomonadota bacterium, assembly GCA_023423605.1. GTDB lineage: Bacteria > Pseudomonadota > Gammaproteobacteria > Xanthomonadales > Xanthomonadaceae > Stenotrophomonas. The sequence goes on along the minus strand of JAFAFF010000278.1, from coordinate 1,680 downwards.
GGGACGGAACGTTCTGGGTGGTGACTGCCGGTGGCCTGAGCATGGTGGACCCGCTGCGCCTGCAGCGTTTCCGCGACCGGCTGGCGCCGCCTGCGGTGATTGAAAGCGTCGAGGTGGATGGCGCGCCCATTCATTGGGAAGGCCCGCATGAAGCCGGCATCAAGGGTGGCAGCAGGGTGGCGGTCAGCTTCGTCGGCCTCAGCTACCTGATGTCCGAACGCATCCGCTATCGCACCCGGCTGCAGGGCCTGGACCGCAACTGGGTGGAACGTGGCCAGCAGCGCAGCGTGGAATTCGTCGGCCTGGCCCCGGGCAGCTATACGTTGCACGTAGCCGCGGCCCATCCGGGGGGCGAATGGAGCGACAGGGAAGCGGTGTGGTCGTTCACCATCAAGCCGTTCTGGTGGCAGCGCACCGATGTACGGATAGTGGCGGCATTGCTGCTGCTGGCGGTGCTGGTGGCGTTCTACCGCTTCATGATTGATCGCTACAAGGCCTCCAATACACGTCTGGCGCGCATGGTGGATGAGGCCACGCGCGATCTGCAGGCACAGACCGTGCACCTGCAGGCGCTGAACTCCGAAAAGAGCGAGCTGGTGGACCGCCTGGCGCTGCAATCCGAAGCGTTCGAGCGGCAGGCGCGCGAGGACGCATTGACCGGCCTGCCGAACCGGCGTGCGTTCGACGAGGCGTTGGCACGGGATTTCGCGCGTTCGCAGCGCAGTGGCCATCCGTTGTGCCTGGTGGTGCTGGACGTGGATCACTTCAAGGACGTCAACGACCAGCATTCGCACAGCGTGGGTGATGTGGTGCTGGCCGAGGTGGCGCAGGTGCTTGCGTCCGCGTGCCGCGACTCGGACATGCCGGCACGTACCGGCGGCGAAGAGTTCGCGCTGCTGCTCAACGATACGCGGCTGCAGGAGGCAGCGCAGGTCTGTGCACGGCTGCATGCGCTGTTCCGGGACCATGGGCCATGGGCGGCGGTGCCGGGGCTGCGGGTGAGCTTCAGTGCCGGGTTGGTGGAGCTGGATGCGGGCGACCGCACGCCGAAGCTGCTGTACCAGCGCGCCGATCGCGCGCTGTACCGTGCCAAGAGCGAAGGCCGGGCCCGCACCTGCGTGGGGTGAGTCCGGCCACCACGTAGTGCCGGGCTCTGCCCGGCAAAGGCCACCGGCCATCCTTCAGCCGGGCAGAGCCCGGCTCTACGCGGGGTTCGGCCAGGCGTTGGCGATGGTGCAGAACAAGCGGGCGGTCTGTTCGGTGTCGTACACCGCGCTGTGCGCTTCATTGGCATCCCAGCCCAGGCCTGCGGCGGTGGCCGCACGCGCCAGCACCGTCTGCCCGTAGGCGATGCCGGCCAGGGTGACGGTATCGAACACGCTGAAGGGGTGGAAGGGATTGCGCTTGTGGCCCACGCGTTCCACTGCGGCATTGACGAAACCCAGGTCGAAATGCGCGTTGTGGCCCACCAGGATGGCGCGCTGGCAGCCGTACTTCTTCATCGCCGCGCGCACCGGATTGAAGACATGGTCCAGTGCCTGCCGTTCTTCCTTGGCCAGCCGGAAGGGATGGTCCAGGATGATGCCGGTGACCTCCAGCGACTTCGGGTCGATCTCCAGCCCTTCGGCGGGTACCACATGCGCACTGGCGGTCTGCCCGGGATACAGCAGCCCGTTCTCA
>JAFAFF010000115.1 GCA_023423605.1 Pseudomonadota bacterium | reverse complement strand
CACCGTGCGTTACGCCTGGCTGGCCAGCAACCTGTTCAACGACATCGAGCAGGTCCAGGAGATTGCCACCCGATGGCTATGGACTTACAACCACGAGCGCCCGAATATGGCGCTCGGCGGCATCACGCCAATGCAGGCTCTCAACAGACAGATGTCTAGCCAACTGGCGATGGTCGCCTAATTCCACCTTTGCTGACGGTTAAAAGCGGGGGGATTACCCCCCCATAAACCATCTCTCTGAGAAGTAGAGCTATGCGGCCATGGCCAGCCGCTGTTTGGGGGTGATGCCGCCCAATGCCATATTTGGGCGTTCATGGTTATACCGCCACATCCACTGCGTGGCGTAATCTCGCACTTCATCAAGATTGCGCCAATGGTACTGCGACAGCCATTCATAGCGAACGGTTCTGTTAAAGCGCTCCACATAGGCATTTTGCTGAGGCTTACCTGGCTGGATGTATTCCAAGCAGATACCTTTGGCGCTCGCCCAGTTTTGCAGTGTTGCGCTGATGTACTCAGGCCCGTTGTCACAGCGAATGACTTGGGGTTTGCCACGCCACTGCATGATTTGCTCCAAGACCCGAATCACACGTAGCGAGGGCAATGAGAAGTCCACCTCAATGCGTGGAAATCAACAGCAAGACCACGGCATGCTCCAGCCCACCTCGGACGGCAAAGCGGTCTGGCGCGCGACCGTGACCAGCACGACCGGCTGGTCCCATTTGTTCACCCTGTTGCGTCTCGCTCCCGCGCTGATCTGGGAGTCTGGCGAGCGACCAGCACCTTTCGCGGGCGGGTGCCCGCATACCACTCAGCGGCAGCAGGCACAGCCCATGGGATGGCGCAGTCGTGTATAGCCAGTACTGCGTTCTTCGGTACGGATGTTCCTTCAGCGTGGAGGTGCGCGATGAGTACAGCGAGGAAACTCCGTCTCGGGCCACTGCCGTCCCAGGCGAGCACGAAGTTGACTTTCACCTGCCCAACCAGCTTGCGTGAAGACCTCGACCGATACGCCGCGCTCCATGCTCAGACCTATGGCGAGGCAGTCGATGCGGCGGCGCTGATTCCGTACATGCTGGAAGCCTTCATCGCCAGTGATCGGGGATTCAGGCGGGGCGACAAGCCCAAGGCTTCCGCCCCGAAGCCCGGATGATGGCGATGGGCGAGCCCATCGCCATTCACCCAGAAACCAAGAACGCGCAGCCAAGCTGCGCGTTCCTCGTTTTGGCGCGGTTGACCGGGCTATCATAGAGCGACTTACCGGCCTTGCGCCGGAAATCCGGCCCGATGCAGCGCGCCCAGGTTTTCTCGCCCGACGCTCCCATGTGGCACCTAAGCCAATGAGCCATAGTCCCCTCAAGTGACTCCAGGCAGAGCTAACCTACCGTTCCGTAAAGGTTTTCGGCTCGTCGGAGTTTGCAAAAAGAACTTGACACCGGACATTTTTCATGCCCGCTCGCCGCCGTTCGCGTGCGCGGAAGCGCGCCGGTACAGGTGCATGAACGACTCTACGGCGCAAGTTGACGGCCACCTCACCCGGTTCGTGGGACAACAACTGAGTACGCACACATCCGCTTCCGTCGCCGTCGCATCCGCAATGGGCGGATCGCGCACCGGCAGGTGGCGGGTGCTGCTGCCCCAGATGGCTCGGGTGAGCCGAATACCAGGAGTACGTCATGTTGTTCTCGGCCGAAGCGCTGGAATCGGAAATCTGCAAACTGCGAGGGCTGTTGCAGATGCTGCACGAAGACCAGCCGGACGTGATGGAAGACGTGTTCGAGTTCCACGTCGGCAGCCTGATCAGCCACGCCTCGCCAGAACGGCACGGCTATATCCGGACCTGCGCGCAGGAAATGATCGCGGTCATCCGCGCGCTGCCGCGGCGCGCCAACGACAAAGGCCCCAGCTTTCGGCTGATGCCGGAGACCTTGGCCGCAGCCTGATCGCACCGAGGTGATGTGCTGGTCGGCCGGCGCGGCAGCACGGGCGGCGATGCCAGCGTGGATGTCAGCGCTTCACGGGCAGGAGCACCGCGGTGTCCTCCATGCAGGCCACCATCCGTTCGCCCGGCTGCAGGCGTGGCACGATTCCGGCGGTGAACCGCGAGAACGCCGGCAGCACGGTGATGCCCTCGCGCAACCAGAAGGCCGGCAGGCGACGCCGGATGCCCGGCAGCGCCACCAGTGGATGCAGGTGACCGGCAATGACATGGCCGCACGTCACAGGGTCCGGCTCATGGCGGAGCCGGAACGCCCCCAGCTCCGTTTCCCCTTCATGCACCACCGCCTGCAGCAGTGGCGGGGAAAGCGCGCGGTCATGATTGCCGCGCACGACGTGCACCTCCAGCGCGGGGTGCCGTCCGCGCCATTCCAGCCACTGTGCATGCCAGGCTGCACGATGAAGGGCGCCGTGCAGCATGTCGCCGAGAATCCACAGCTGCCGGCAGCCGGTGTGCTGGACCAGCAGGTGCAGTCGCCGCAGGTCGCTTCCAGTGCCCCCTGCCGGCAGGGACATGCCCGCACGGCGGAAGGTGTCGGCCTTGCCCAGGTGCAGGTCGGCGATCAGCAGCGCCGCGCGTTCCGGCAGGAACAGCGCGCGCCCGCCCAGCAGGTGCACCGGTTCGCCAGCCAGCCACAGCCGCACCTCATCGGCCATGACGCTTTTCCAGCTGCTGCGCAGCGCGCGTCACGCGGGTGCGCCAGTCCTCGTTGCTGAGCTGTCCGCGCAGTCGTTCGGCCCACAGCGGGAAACCCAGCGGCGTCAGCGACGTCGGCGAGCGCAGCAGGAGTTCGCGCCTGCCCAGGCGCGCCAGGGTGTCGCGCAGGCCATCGAAATCGAGGCTGTCGTGCAGCACCTCGCGTTCGGCCAGCTGTAACAGCATGTGTCCCGGATCGTGTTCGCGCAGCACGTCGTAGAGCAGCCCCGCCGATGCCTGCAGCTGCCGCAGCGAGCGCGGCATGCCACCGGGCAGGCTGGGCACCAGCAGGCCGGCCACGCGCGCGATGCCGCGGAACTGGCGGCGCGCCAGCTCGCCGAGATTGACCGCCGCGCGCAGATCCTCCAGCAGCGCGTCGCTGGACAGCAGCCTGCGCCACTGCAGCGCGTCCAGCGCCTGCGGCACCGCCGGTGCCAGCACCAGCCCGTGATCATTGACGGCATAGCCGATGCTGTTGCGCTGCAGCCGCGTGCAGCGCAGCGCCAGCACGGCGGCCAGCGCCTCGTGCACATGGCGCCCGGCGTAGGGGTAGACGAACAGGAACTGGCCATCGCGCCGGCGCACGTCCTCCACCAGCAGGCGCCCGGGCGATGGGCATGCCGACAGTGACTGCTGCAGGGCGAGCAGCGGCGCCAGCCAGCGTGACTCCGGGCCGTCGTCCTGGCCGCCCAGCACCGCCTCCAGTTCACTGCCCAGTGCGGAAGACAGGGCAAGCTGGCCGCCCTGCCAGCGGGGTACTGCGCCCTCGCCACCGCGCGCCAGCCGCACGTGCGCGGTCATGTCGCGCAGTTGCACCAGTTCCAGCAGGCGCCCGGCGAACTGGAAGCGATCGCCGCGGCGCAGCCGGCTGGCGAACTGTTCCTCCACCGCGCCCAGGCTGCCGCCGCGCAGGAACTGCACGCGCACGCTGCCGTCGCTGCTGATGGTGCCGATGGACAGGCGATGCCGGAGCGCCTGGCGGCGGTCATGCATGCGGTAGCAGCCGTCGGGGTCGCGTACCACCTTGTGGAAATCCGGGTACTGCGACAGCGCGCGGCCACCCTGCACGATGAAGTCCAGCATATCGCGCCACCGCGGTTCATCCAGCGCCGCGAACGCATGCGTGCGGCGCACCTGGGCCAACAGCGCGTCGGGCTGGAAACCACCCGCCAGGGCACGGCTGATGCAATGCTGCGCCAGCACGTCCAGCGACAGCAACAGCGGTCGCCGCGCTTCCACCTGCCCATCCTGCAGGGCACGCCGGGCGGCGGCGTACTCGGCCAGTTCCAGGGCATGGGTGGGCACGCACAACACTTCCCCACTGGCGCCGGGGCGGTGGCGCGCGCGACCGGCGCGCTGGCGCAGCCGTGCCACGCCCTTCGGGCTGCCCAGCTGCAGCACCTGTTCCACTTCGGGAAAGTCCACACCCAGGTCCAGGCTGGAGGTGGCCACCACGCAGCGCAGCGCGCCGGCGCGCAGGCCTTCTTCCACCTGCTGCCGCAGCGCCGGGTCCAGCGAGCCGTGGTGCAGGGCAAGGGTGGCCGGGTCTTCCGGCCACACCGCGGCCAGCGCCCGATGCCAGAGCTCGGCTTGGGCGCGGGTGTTGGTGAACAACAGGCTGCTGCGTGCGTCCATCAGTGCCTGCAGCACCCGCGGCAGCTGGCCCAGGCCGAGATGCCCGGCCCACGGAAAGCGTTCGCCTGCTGCCGGCAGCAGGCTGCGCATGCGCACCGGCCGCGGGCGCGCACCCTCCACGCAGAGCGCCTGCGGCTGGTCGGGCAGCAGCACATCGCGCGCCTGGCGCAGGTTGCCCAGCGTGGCCGACAGCCCCCACAGCTGCAGGGAGGGGGCGGCGTCGCGCAGCAGCGCCAGGTTGAGCTGCAGCAGCACACCGCGCTTGCTGCCGAGCAGTTCATGCCATTCATCCACCACCACGCAGCGCAGCCGACGCATGCGCTCCAGCGTGTCCGGATAGCTCAGCAGCAGCGCCAGCGATTCGGGCGTGGTCACCAATACGTCCAGCCGTCCTTCGCGCGCCAGCCGCCTGTCGCGGCTGCTGGCATCGCCGCTGCGCAGCCCCACCTGCCAGTCCAGCCCGAGCGCGGCGAGGGGAGCCTGCAGCGCACGTGCGGTATCGCTGGCCAGTGCCCGCAACGGCGTCACCCACAGCACCTGCAACGGACGCACGGCGTTGTGCCGTGCAGGTACCGGTGGCGGATCCAGCAGCGCCTGCAGCAGTGGACCGCCGAACATGGCCAGGGTCTTGCCGCTGCCGGTGGGGGTGTGCAGCAGGCCGGACGCACCGTCCAGATAGTGTCGCCACATGCGTCGCTGGAACGGCAGCGAGCGCCAGCCACGTTCGCCGAACCACGATTCCAGGCGGCGCAGCGCTTCGCTGCGGGTCATCGCGCCAGGGCCTGCAGCTGCGCCAGTGCGTCGGCTTCGCTGGCCGGCTTGTCGTGGCGCCAGCGCAGGATGCGAGGAAAGCGCACGGCCACGCCGGACTTGTGCCGCTTGCTCAGGTTGACCGCCTCGAAGCCGAGTTCGAACACCTGCACGGCGTTGACGCTGCGCACCGGGCCGAAGCGCTCACGGGTGTTGGCGCGGATCCAGCGGTCCAGGGCGAGGATTTCCTGATCGTCCAGGCCCGAATACGCCTTCGCCACTGGCACCAGGGTGTCGCCATCCCAGACGCCAAAGGTGTAGTCGGTATACAGCGTGCTGCGGCGGCCGTGGCCGGCCTGCGCGTACAGCAGCACGGCATCGATGGTCAGTGGATCGATCTTCCACTTCCACCAGTCGCCGCGCCGCCGCCCGGCCTGGTATGCCGAGCCCTTCCGCTTCAGCATCAACCCTTCCACGCCACGCACGCGTGCCTGCCCGCGCAGCGCTGCGGCGTGCGTCCAGTCGTCGGCATGGACCTGCGGCGACAACTGGATGCGTGGATCGTCCAGCGCGCCGAGCAGCGTGGCCAGACGTGCGCGACGCTGTTGCAGGGGCAAGGCGCGCAGGTCCTCGCCGTCCTGCTCCAGCAGGTCATAGGCCAGCAGGCGCACCGGCGTGTCGCGCAGCGTCGCCGCGCCGGGCTTGCGGCGCTGTATGCGGGTCTGCAAGGCGGTGAAGGCACGCGGCAGGTCCTGCCCGGCGTCCCAGGCCAGCAGCTCGCCATCAAGCACGCAGCCGTCCGGCAATGCGGCGGCAGCCTGTTCGATTTCCGGAAAGCGGCCGTCCAGACGCTCTTCGCCGCGCGACCACAGGGCCACTTCGCCCTGGCGACGCAGGAGCTGCAGGCGGATGCCGTCCCATTTCCATTCCAGCATCCAGTCGTCCACCGGGCCCAGCGTATCCAGTGGATTCTCCAGCGGCGAAGCCAGGAAGAACGGATACGGCTGCTGGCGGTCCAGCGGCTGTTCCTCGTGTGACAGCAGCGTCGCCAGCAGGTTCGGCGAGGGCACCCATTCGCCGAGCATGCGCTGGGCGATGCGTGCGATATCCAGCCCGGAAAGCTCGGCCAGTGCCTGCTGCACCAACCGCTGCGACACGCCCACGCGCAACGCGCCGGTGAGCAGCTTGTTGAACACCAGCCGCTGTGGCGA
>JAFAFF010000180.1 GCA_023423605.1 Pseudomonadota bacterium | reverse complement strand
TCCGGCACAGCGGCCGGACCCTGGTTGCGGCACAATCATGGGCTGTTTTCCAGCGAGTCGCCGCGATGAACCAGCAAGATCCCGCCGTCCTCTATTCCGACCACCTGGCCGTGCTCTGCCGGCGTGCCGAAACGGCGCTGGCGCGCGGGGGCTTCGACCATCTGGTGGTTCCCAGCGGCACCCTGCACTACCAGGTATTCGACGACCGCGATTATCCGTACGCGGTGAATCCCCAGTTCAAGGCCTGGCTGCCGCTGACCCGCGTTCCGCACAGCTGGATCGTGTTCACCCCCGGCAAGCGCCCACAGGTGATCTTCCACCAGCCCTTCGATTACTGGCACGTGGTGCCGGATGCTCCCAGCGGCTGGTGGGTGGAGCATTTCGACATCCAGGTGATCCGCACGCCGGAAGAGGCACTGCCACTGCTGCCCAAGGACCGTGCACGCTGCGCGGTGCTGGGCGAACCGCAGAGCGCGCTGGGTGACTGGGTGCCGGACAACCCGGCTGCGGTGGTGGATTACCTGGAATACCACCGCGCGTTCAAGACGCCATATGAAGTGGCGCTGATGCGGCAGGCGCAGGTATCGGCGGTGCGTGGCCACCGCGCTGCCGAAGCGGCGTTCCGCAACGGTGCCGATGAGTTTTCGATCCATATGGCGTACTGCGCGGCGGTAGGCCAGGACAGCAACGAGCTTCCTTACGGGAACATCATTGCCCTCAACGAGCACGCTGCCGTGCTGCACTACACCGAACTGGGCCGGCGCGCGCCGCAGCCGCTGCGCAGCTTCCTGATCGATGCCGGCGCCAGCGCGCACGGGTATGCCAGCGACATCACGCGTACCTGGGCAGCACATGGGCACGACGAGTTCGCGGCGATGATCCAGGCCGTGGATGCGGTCCAACAGCAGCTTTGCGCGGGCGTACGTGCCGGTGTGGACTACCGGCAGCTGCATGTGGATGCGCATCTTGCACTGATGGGCGTGCTGAAGGATGCCGGCGTGATCACGGTATCGCCGCAGACCGCGGTGGAAACCGGCGTCAGCGCGGCGTTCTTCCCGCATGGGCTGGGCCACCTGATCGGCCTGCAGGTACACGATGTAGCGGGTTTCGCCGCGAGCGAAAACGGCGGCCGCATCGAGCGGCCTGCCGGCCATCCTTACCTGCGCATGACCCGGGTACTGGAGCCGGGCATGGTGGTGACCATCGAGCCTGGCGTGTACTTCATCGACATGCTGCTGGAGGAGGTGAAGCAGGCCGGGCATGGCGGCAGCATCGACTGGGCGCGGGTGGATTTCTTCCGCCCATACGGCGGTATCCGCATCGAGGATGAAGTGCTGTGCACCGATGGTGAAGCGGACAACCTGACGCGGCCGGTGTTCGCGGCGGCGAACGGCTGAGCCCCTCGCGGCTGGGGCGTGCTGGCTTGCGGGCCGCCGGCGCCGGGTGGCCAGACGGTGCGGGACCCGCCCACCCACCCCGCCCCGCCAGCCCACGACCCTGCAGTTGTTGCTGTTGCTTCTGCTGTTGCTGTTGCTTCTGCGGGTGCAGGGCTGCAAGCCCTGCAGAACCCCTTATCCCGCCATGAACGCTTCGATCTCGTCGGCACTGCGTGCCAGGCCTTCGGTCAACACGCGATGGCCGTCATCGGTGATCAGCACATCGTCCTCGGTGCGGATGCCGATGCCTCGCCAGCGTGCCTCTACCGTCGTATCCCCGGCATCGATGTACAGCCCCGGCTCGATGGTGAATACCATGCCCGGCTCCAGCAGGCGCGAATCGCCCGCCAGCCGATAATCGCCCACATCATGCACGTCCAGGCCGATCCAGTGGCCGGTCTTGTGCCGATAGAATCGCCTGTACCGCGCTTCGGCGATGTTCTGTTCCAGCGTGCCCTTCAGCAATCCCAGCCGCAGCAATCCTTCGGTCAGCGTTTCCACCGCCGCCAGATGACCGGCTTCATACGGCGTACCGGGCCGTGCCTGCGCCAGCGCGGCCGCCTGCGCAGCGCCCACCAGATCATGCAGCGCACGCTGCTCGGCGCTGAAATGCCCGCCCACCGGAAACGTGCGCGTGATGTCACTGGCATACCCACGATATTCCGCACCGGCATCGATCAGCACCAGCTCGCCGTCACGCACGCGCGCGTTGTTGTCGCGGTAATGCAGGATGCAGCCATTGCGCCCCGCGCCGACGATGCTCGAATAGGCCGCGCAGGCATCATTGGCGCGGAAGACACGTTCCAGCTCGGCCTGCAGTTCATACTCATGGATGCCCGCATGGGCGGCCCGCATCGCCGCGCGATGCGCCTGCACGCTTATCCGTGCCGCCTGCTCCATCAGCGCCACTTCTGCTGCGGATTTGAACAGACGCTGCTCATGCAGCAGATGTCGCAGCTCCAGGAACTCATGCGGCGGCTGCGCGCCATGCCGCACCTGCGAACGCACGCGGTTCACCCAGCCGATCAGCTTCAGATCGAATTCCGCATCGCGCCCGAAGTGGTAGTACACCCGCGAGCGCCCCTCCAGCATGCCGGGAAGGATGTCGTCCAGGTCATCGATCGGGTAGGCATCGTCCATGCCGTAATCCTGCACCGCGCCTTCGGTGCCGGCGCGGCCGCCATCCCAGGCTTCACGTTCTGGATCACGCTCGCGGCAGAACAGGATCGTCTCGCCGTGGCGGCGCCCGGGTATCAGCACCAGCACCGCTTCCGGCTCCGGAAAGCCGCCCAGGTACCAGAAATCCGAATCCTGGCGATACGGATAATGCGTATCCAGGCTGCGCACCTTTTCCGATGCGGCCGGCAGCACCAGGATGGCATCTTCACCCGCCATTTCCATCAACTGGCGGCGTCGGCGCCGGTACTCCGCGGCGCTGATGCCGGTGCGCTGACGCAGATCCATCCGCCCCCCCGCCATCAGTTCAGGCGCTGCCGATGACGCGCAGCCATCACGCAGTCGCCATGCAGCAACAGCACCGCCACGCGGATGAACTCCTCGATCTCCGCCAGCGCCTCGTCATCCTCGTCGCCATCGCTGTCGAAATCCTCGCTGGAGGCCTGCGCCAGCCTGGCCAGATCGTTCAGCGCCTCTTCGCCTTCCTCGGACAGGGCCGGCCGGCGCTGCCCGGAGCCCAGGCCGAAGCCGCCCAGGAACGCGCGCGCCCAGCTGAACAGTGCATCCACCTGCGCGGCGGTATCACTACTGTCGGTGAGCAGCAGCTCGAAGCCGAAATCGCGGTCTTCCAGCTGCTGCAGGGTGACCTGCTGCAACTGCGCCAGCACGCTGTCATCGGCCACCGGACGGAGCCCGTCATCGGCCAGCACGCGTGCCGGCCAGTCATTGCCGGGGGCACCGCCAGCGGCCAGCCAACCGCACAGGCCGCCATGCAGTTCGGCCGGCGTGGCGCCCAGGTCCAGGGCCTGGCTGGCGCGGGAAACGTCATCGACGGAGGGAAGTTCGGTCATCGTCAGGCTCTTTTATGAAGGAGGTGGCCCGCGCTGCCGCGCGTGTCGCCGATGGGCTAGTTTAGAGCGTAGGGCGGGCCATCGCAGCCCGCCCCGATGTCGCTTGACCGTCATCACCGGCCCTGAGACTCTTGCCGCCATGGATCCCACCAGCCCCCTCGACCAGTTGCAGGCCTTCGCCGCCCGGGTGGAGGCGCTGCTTGAGCGCAACCAGCGGCTGGCGGACGAAAACCGCAGCCTGCGGCACCAGCAGGAACAGCTGGTGGCTGAACGCTCGACGCTGCTGACCAAGAACGAACAGGCGCGCTCGCGGGTCGAAGCGATGATCACCCGCCTCAAGTCCCTGGAGCAGCACACATGAGTGCCGAACCGGTCAATGTACGCATCCTGGACCGCGACTACACCGTGGGCGTCGGCGCGGAGGAGCGCGACAGCCTGATGGCGGCCTCGCGGCTGCTGGATGCGAAGATGCGCGAGATCCGCGGCAGCAACCGCATGGCGGCCGTGGACCGGGTGGCGGTCCTGGCCGCACTGAACCTGGCCCACGAACTGCAGCAGCTGCGTGACGAGAACGCCCGCCAGGCCGTTGCCCTGCAACAGACCTTGGCCGATCTCAACCGCCGCCTGGACCGCGCCATCGACGGCTGAAAAATGGGGACGGAGGTGGTTATCTGGAACTAACCACCTCCGTCCCCCTTCCTTTTCATGAACGTTGCCGACGAACGGCCTGCGTATCGTCGCCGGCGCGGCTATACTGCACGTGCGTTCTCTGCGGTACTCGACGGCATGTGCAAACATTCGCCTTGTCCCTTAAGAACGACACCGGGAGCGCGACGGCGCCGGGAGTGCATGTCCGCCTTGCAGCGGGAAGCCCGATGGTTCCCCAGCGTTCCCACTTGAGCCCCCGGGTTCAAGGTCGTTTCGCATGCATCGACATTGCGGAGAATGCAATATTCCACAAGGGCGGCGTCTTCGGATGCCTCCCTTGTCTTTTCCAGCGCCCGGCACGGCACAATGGTGCGGTTCCTTCCAGCCGAGCCCGACGATGACCGATCCGCGCCAGCCGTTGCGCACCCAGTTGCGGCAACGCCGGCGCGAGCTGCCGGCCTCCGCACGCATCGAGGCCGCCGACCAGCTCGCCACGCGCCTGCTTTCGCTGCCCTTCGCCCCGCAAAACGGCCATGTCGCCGGCTACTGGGCGATGGATGGCGAGATTGCCCTGCATCGCTGGCAGCTGAGCCTGCCGCAGGATGTGATCTATTGCCTGCCGGTGCTGCACGACCAGGTGCTGCGCTTCGCGCCATGGCGCCCCGGGCAGCCCCTGCGACAGAACCGCTTCGGCATTCCCGAACCGGACCTGGACATCACCGGCACGCTGGCCGCCGAGCAGATGGCCCTGGTGGTCACGCCCCTGGTCGGCTTCGATGACAACGGCGGTCGCCTTGGCATGGGAGGCGGCTGGTATGATCGCAGCTTCGCGTTCCGGCACGACCGCCCGGCTCCCCCCTGGCTGGTCGGCGCGGCTTTCGCCGTGCAGCAGGTTCCCGCATTGCCGATCGCCTCCTGGGATGTATCGGTGGATGCGATCTGCACCGACGCGAGCACCATCTTTCCTTCCCGTGTGACCGCATGACCGCCCGCAAGCGCTACTGGCTGATGAAGTCCGAACCGGACGCCTTTTCCATCGACGACCTGGCCCGCGTCGGCACCGAGCCCTGGAATGGCGTGCGCAATTACCAGGCGCGCAATTTCATGCGCGACGGCATGCAGGTTGGCGACGGCATCCTGTTCTACCACTCCAACACCAAGGTGCCCGGCATCGTCGGCCTGGCCACCGTGGCCAGTGCGGCCTACCCGGACGAAACCCAGTTCGATCCGAAATCGGACTACCACGACCCCAGGAGCACCCGCGAGGAACCGCGCTGGATGCTGGTGGACGTAGCTTTCGAGCGCAAGCTGGGGCAGATCATCCCGCTGGACGAGATCAAGCTGCACGCCGATGCGCTGGGCGAAGGCTTTCCGCTGGTCGCGCGCGGCAACCGCCTTTCCGTATTCCCGGTGACCGCATCGCAGTGGAAGCTGCTGCTGTCGCTGGAAAAGAAATCCTGATCCCTGCCGAGACTCCCTGTATGTCCGAAGCCAAGCGCCTGGCCGCCGAAAAAGCCATCGAATACGTCGAGGACGGCATGATCGTCGGCGTCGGCACCGGCTCCACCGTCGCCTATTTCATCGATGCCCTGGCCCGCATCCAGCACCGCATCAAGGGCGCGGTCTCCAGCTCCGAACAGAGCACGGCGCGACTGAAGCAGCACGGCATCGAGGTGATGGAACTGAACCACACCGGTACCCTGTCGCTGTACGTGGATGGGGCCGACGAATGCGATCCGGGCAAGTGCCTGATCAAGGGCGGCGGCGCCGCGCTGACCCGCGAGAAGATCATCGCCGAGGCCAGCGAGCGCTTCGTGTGCATCGTCGACCCCAGCAAGCAGGTGCCGGTACTGGGCCGGTTTCCGCTGCCGGTGGAGGTCATTCCGATGGCGCGCAGCCTGGTCGCGCGGCAGATCCGCGACATCACCGGCGGCCAGCCGAGCTGGCGCGAGGGCGTGGTGACCGACAACGGCAACCAGATCCTGGACATCCACAACCTGCAGATCACCGATCCCGTAGCGCTGGAACAGACACTCAACCAGCTGCCTGGCGTGGTCTGCGTCGGCCTGTTCGCACGCCGGCCTGCCGACGTGGTGATCGTCGGCGGCGAGCCGCCGGTAGTGCTCTGAATTCCCATCATCGCCGGCACCGCCGCTGCATGCCTGAGGAGGGCAACCCATGTCCATACGTTTCCTGATCCTGCTGCCACTGCTGGCGCTTGCCGGCTGCGCCACCGGTGCCGCCAGGCACTGGGTGGAACTGGATGGCACCCGCTACCAGATAGAGCTGGCGCAGACCGACGAAACCCGCGCACGCGGCCTGATGTTCCGCGATTCCATGCCTGAAGATCACGGCATGCTGTTCATCCACGACCGCGAAGAACAGCAGGCGTACTGGATGAAGAACACCAGGATCGGGCTGGATATCCTGTACTTCGACAATGCCCGCCGGCTGGTGAGCCAGCAGCGCGACGTGCCGCCGTGCTCGGCCGGCAACATGTGCCCGCCCTATCCGAGCAGTGGACCGGCGCGTTACGTGCTGGAACTCAATGCCGGCCAGGCGGAGAAGATCCACCTGAAGGATGGCGCCGAACTCCGGTTCGGTCCGGGCATTCCCACCGAATGAGGCATGCCGCGCGCGTCTGCCGCCGCCGGGCAGCGGGCGCGGCGCAGGCTTGAATCCTCGCTGTTTTGCCGCCAGTCTGTAGCCATGCAGGACGCGATGACACTACCTGATTGGGAAACCCTGGCGGAACTGGACGACGCATCGCTGCCGTTGCTGCCGACCGCCCTGCTCATCGCGCGCGACGAGTATCCCGGCCTGGACCCTTCGCAGTGCGATGCGACGGTGCAGGCGCACGTGGAGCACCTGCGCGCGGAAGTGGCCACCATCCCGATGGCGCCGCTGAAAATGGCCGCCATCAACCGCCACCTGTTCGACGAGCTTGGCTACAGCGGCGACCACGACGAGTATTACGATCCGCGCAACAGCTATCTCAACGAGGTTCTTGAACGCCGCCTCGGCAATCCGATTTCGCTCGCGCTGGTACAGATGGAAGTCGCGCGCCGGCTGGGCATTCCGTTGGACGGCGTGTCCTTTCCCGGCCATTTCCTCGTTCGCCTGCCGATGGATGAAGGCGTGCTGGTGATGGATCCGTTCAACGGCGGGCGTCCACTCGGCGTGGAGGAACTGCGCGAGCGCGCTGCGCCGCACCTGGGCGGACATGTACCGGATGACCAGGTACTGGCGCAGATCCTGGACCCGGCGCCGAGCCGCGCGATCCTCATGCGCATGCTGCGCAACCTGTACGGCGTCTATGCGGAAAACCGCCAGTGGGACCGCGCCGCACGCAGTGCCGACCGACTGCTCAAGCTCGCCCCGCACGATGATGATGCGCTGCGCGACCGCGGCGTCGCCTACCTGAAGCTGGATTACCTGCCGGGCGCACGCCAGGACCTGGGCCGCTACGTGCAGCGCAATCCCGCCGCCGACGATGCGCAGCTGCTGCGCGACAAACTGGTCGAACTGGGCGGGCCACGGATGCGGCTGCATTGAATCATCCGGCATGGCCGGTCCGTGGCCACCCGCAGGTGCGGCAGGCGCAGGCGGGCTCAGCCGATCTGGACCATCTCGAAATCATCCTTGCCGACGCCACAGTCCGGGCAGAACCATGTCTCCGGGATGTCTTCCCAGCGCGTTCCCGGCGCGATGCCCTCCTCGGGCAGCCCATCGGCCTCATGGTAGAGAAACCCACAGACCACGCACATCCAGGTGCGGAAGGTGGTGGTGTCCGTGTCGCTCATCGGATAATGCCTGTCCTGTGATTCCCTGCGGCCATTGTCCCATCGCGGCCGCGCAACCGGTAGCCAAGCATGACCCCGACCCTTTCCGCGCCACGCGGCATCTACCTGATCACCCCCGATGAAAGCGACACCGCACGCCTGCTTGCGCGCGTGCAGCCACTGCTGGCGGCGGGTACCTGCTGGCTGCAGTACCGCAACAAGGCAGCCAGCACCATGCTTCGCCGTGATCAGGCCATGGCCCTGCAGGCGCTGTGCGAAGCACACCAGGTGCCGTTGAT
>JAFAFF010000156.1 GCA_023423605.1 Pseudomonadota bacterium | reverse complement strand
GATCGACCGCGACATCCAATCGCTCATCGCCGAACGCGCGCGCTTCGCCCACAAGGTCGGCAAGGCCAAGGGCAAGCTCGCCGCCGCCGTGGACTACTACCGCCCGGAGCGCGAGGCGCAGGTGCTGCGCATGGTGGTGGACCGCAACGAAGGCCCGCTCAGCGATGAAGTGCTGGTGCATGTGTACCGCGAGATCATGTCTGCCTGCCTGGCCCAGCAGGAGCCGTTGAAGATCGGCTACCTGGGCCCGGAAGGCACGTTCAGCCAGCAGGCGGTGCTGAAGCATTTCGGCCGCTCCGCGCTGGGCCTGCCGATGGCCAGCATCGAGGAAGTGTTCCAGGAAGTGGAAGCCGGCAATGCCGATTTCGGCGTGGTGCCGGTGGAAAATTCGGGGCAGGGCACCATCCAGATCACTCTGGACATGTTCCTGACCTCCAACCTGAAGATCTGCGGTGAAGTAGAGCTGCGCGTGCAGCAGTACCTGATGTCGCGCAGTGGCCGGCTGGAGGATATCGAGCGCGTCTACGCCCATCCGCAGTCCTTCATGCAGACCTCGGCATGGCTGCGTGCCAACCTGGCCACGGCCGAAAGGATTCCGGTGGCCAGCAACGCCGAAGGGGCCCGCCGCGCGCGCAACGCCGATGATGCCGCGGCCATCGGTGGCGAGAGCGCCGGGCAGGTGTATGGCCTGAAGAAGGTGGTCACCAAGGCCATCCAGAACGATGCCGACAACACCACGCGCTTCCTGGTGATCGGCCGCAACCTGTTCCCGACCTCCGGCAACGACCGCACGTCCGTACTGGTCTTCATCCATGACAAGCCGGGCGCCTTGTTCGATGTGCTCAGCCCGTTCGCGCGGCATGGCATCAGCATGAACCGCATCGAATCGCGGCCTTCGCATCACGGCAAGTGGGAATACGGCTTCTTCATCGACCTGGCCGGGCATATCGACGATGTGCCGATGCAGGCCGCGCTTGCCGAACTGGAAGCGCACGCGGCGCAGATCAAGGTGCTCGGTTCGTATCCGGTCGCCATGCCCTGACCGCCCCGGCGGGAGCGCCGATGCGCGCCCTCGCTCCGTGTTACGCCGCCAGCTGGCGGCGTTGAAGGAAAGCAGACGATGAGCAACGCGCAACACTGGACCGCCCGTCGCGGGCAGCCGCTGCAGGGCAGCCTGGTCATTCCCGGCGACAAATCCGTTTCCCACCGTGCGGTGATGTTCGCCGCGCTGGCCGATGGCACCTCCACCATCGAAGGCTTCCTGGAAGGCGAAGACACCCGTGCTACCGCACGCATCTTCAGCCAGCTGGGTGCGCGCATCGAAACGCCTTCGCCATCGCGACGCGTAGTGCATGGCGTGGGCATCGACGGCCTGCGCGCGCCGGAGGGCGAATTGGACTGCGGCAACGCCGGTACCGGCATGCGGCTGATCGCCGGGGTGCTGGCCGGCCAGCGTTTCGACAGCGTGCTGGTGGGGGATGAATCGCTTTCACGGCGGCCGATGCGTCGCATCACCGGCCCGCTGGCTGAGATGGGCGCACGCATCGACACGCGCGAAGACGGCACGCCGCCGCTGCGTGTGCACGGTGGGCAGCCGTTGCGGGGCATCGAATTCGCATCGCCCGTGGCCAGTGCGCAGGTCAAGTCCGCCGTGCTGCTGGCCGGCCTGTATGCACAGGGCGAAACGACGGTGACCGAACCGCATCCCACCCGTGACTACACCGAGCGCATGCTCGCCGCTTTCGGAGTGGATATCGCGTACTCGCCGGGCAGGGCACGGCTGCGGGGCGGCCAGCGCCTGCGCGCGACGGATATCGTGGTGCCCGCCGATTTCTCTTCCGCGGCCTTTTTCCTGGTGGCCGCCAGCATCATTCCCGGCTCCAGGCTGCGCCTGCGCCAGGTGGGCCTCAATCCGCGCCGCACTGGGCTGCTGCACGCGCTGCGGCTGATGGGGGCGGATATCCGCGAGGAGAATCCTGCGGTGCAGGGCGGCGAAGCGGTGGCGGACCTGGTGGTGCAGCACGCGCCGCTGAAGGGCGTGCCTGTTCCGGAGGAACTGGTGCCGGACATGATCGATGAGTTCCCGGCGCTGTTCATCGCTGCTGCGGCCGCCGAAGGCAACACCGTGGTCACCGGCGCGGCCGAACTGCGGGTGAAGGAGTCCGACCGTCTGGCGGCGATGGCCACCGGCCTGCGCACGCTTGGCGTGCAGGTGGATGAAACCGAGGATGGCGCCACCATCCATGGCGGCGCGGCGCTGGGCAGTGGCACCATCGAAAGCCATGGCGATCACCGTATCGCGATGGCGTTCGCGATTGCGGGCCAGCTGAGCGAAGGGGACGTGCGCATCAACGATATCGCCAACGTGGCGACATCCTTCCCCGGCTTTGACGACCTGGCCCGCAGCGCCGGATTCAACCTCGCGTAGCGCCGTGCTCTGCCCGGCTGAAACAGAGGCCTCGTAGAGCCGGGCTCTGCCCGGCTGGAACGAAGGCCCTCGTAGAGCCGGGCTCTGCCCGGCTACACAATGTAATGCCACATCAGCCGGGCAGAGCCCGGCTCTACGTGGTGCACTCCGTTTTACTCGGTATGGAAATCCACGGGCACGTTGACCACGCTGGCGGTCGCGCGGCCATCCTTCAGCGCCGGCTCGAACTTCCAGTCACGCACGGTGGTCAGCACCGCACGGTCCAGATCGCGGTCACGCTGGCCGCTGCGCGAAACGATGCTGGCATCGGTGACGCTGCCGTCCGCAGCCACCTGCAGACGAGCGACCACGCTGCCCTGCACGCCGTTGCGCAGCGCCGTGCGCGGATACACCGGCTTGACGTTGCTGGTCAGCGGGCGCGCCTCGCGGTTGCTCACCACAGGAGCAGCGCGCTGGCGCGACGGCGTGGCCGGCGCAGCCTGGCGCGCAGCCGGTTCCGGGGTGGTAGCCACCGGCGCGCCGGTAGTGGGCAGCATGCGCTCGCCGATGGGCGCGGGCGCCACGTCCTGGTTCGACCAGCGCAGCCACATCAGCGCGGCGGCGAACATCGCCACGATCAGCGCCACCCACAACAGCGGCGACGGGCGGCGGCGTTCCTGCACCAGGTCGGCATCGGCCTGCTGCTGGGGAGGGGTCGGCATATCCGGTGCTTGGGTAGCGCTCATGTTCTGACTCCTGCAATGTCGTTTCCGACGACGACCCGAGTGTTGCCCTGCGCAGGCCACGCGGGTGTCAGCGCCGCGTCAATGCAGTGTATGGAGTTCAGGTTGAGGTAACGGCGGCATTCAGCAGCAACAAGCCCGCGTCAACATCGCGCTGCCCGCATGATGGAATCAACGCCCCGGAGTGAAGTCGAAAGGCACTTCGATGCTGCCCGAAACCGGCTGGCCATTGCTCATCGCAGGCGTGAAGCGCCAGCGTCGCACCGCTTCGCTGGCGGCACGGTCCAGATCACGCGAGCCGCTGCGCTGGATCAGCGTCACCGCCGCCGGCTGGCCATTCGCATCCACGTCCACCCGCAGCACCACCGAACCGGATTCGCCGCGACGCAGGGCACCCGGCGGGTACGAAGGCGCAGGCGACTGGCCGGGGATCGGCGTGGGCCGGTCCAAAGCCACCGGCGAGGCTGCCGGGACCTCGGCCGGTGGCGGCACGGTGGTATCCACGGTCGGCGGCGGCGGAGTGGCTTCCACCAGTTTTGGCGCTTCCTCCGTCGGCACGGGGCGCGCTTCGGGCATGTCGCTGGAGCCGGCGGCAGCGGCCAGCGGTTCCGGCAATGGCTCCACTTCGGCAACCTGCTGGGGCGTCCGGGTGGCTGGATCGGCCTGGTAGAAGCCCTTGTCGCGACCGGAAAGCCACACCACCACGAACAGCAGCACGCCGCCGCAGAACGCGATACCGGCGATTTTCAGGGCATTGCGCGGAATCTCGAGGGTGAACGGTTTGCCGGACGAAGAACGGGTAGCGGGCATGGCTCGGACCAGGGCGGTATCAACCGGATTCTGGCACAGCGGCGATGAACCGGCGGCAGAAATCCGCGTAACAGGCGATAATCCGGGTCCTGTTTCGAAAACCGACCCCCAGCCATGCTCGATCCTGCCCTGCTTCGCCAACAGCCTGCCGACCTTGCCGAGCGCCTGCGTGCCAGCCGCGGTTATGCGCTTGATGTGTCCGCGCTGGAATCGCTGGAGGCCGACCGCAAGCGCATCCAGGTGCGCACCCAGGAACTGCAGAGCCTGCGCAACAGCCGTTCCAAGGCCATCGGCCAGGCCAAGGCAAAGGGCGAGGATGTGTCGGCGATCATGGCCGAGGTGGCCGCGTTCGCCGATGAGCTGAAGGCATCGGAAGCGGCGTTGGATACGCTGCGCGAGAAGATTGAAGCCATCGCGCTGGAGATTCCCAACCTGCCGGCCGAGGACGTGCCTGCCGGCGCCGACGAGAACGACAACGTCGAACAGGCGCGCTGGGGTACGCCACGGCAGTTCGATTTCAAGGTGCTGGACCACGTTGAACTTGGCGCGCGCAACGGCTGGCTGGATGCGGAAACCGCCGCCAAGCTGTCCGGCTCGCGCTTCACCGTGCTGCGTGGGCCCATCGCACGCCTGCACCGCGCGCTTGCCCAGTTCATGCTGGACCTGCACGTGGGCGAACACGGCTATGAGGAAACCAACGTACCACTGCTGGTGAACCCTGAATCGCTGCGCGGCACCGGCCAGCTGCCGAAGTTCGAGGACGACCTGTTCCGCACCGCGGTAGGCGAATCGCCGCGGTACCTGATTCCCACCTCGGAAGTGCCGCTGACCAACATCGTGCGCGACGAGATCATCGACGCGGAAAACCTGCCGCTGCGCATGACCGCGCATTCGATGTGTTTCCGTGCCGAGGCGGGCAGCGGTGGCCGCGACGTGCGCGGCATGATCCGCCAGCATCAGTTCGAGAAGGTGGAACTGGTGACGGCCTGCCGTGCCGAAGACAGCGACGCCGAACACCAGCGCATGACCCGCTGCGCCGAGGTGGTGCTGGAAAAGCTGGGTCTGCCGTACCGCAAGGTGCTGCTGTGCACCGGAGACATGGGTTTTTCGGCGGTGAAGACCTACGACCTGGAAGTGTGGCTGCCTTCGCAGGAGACCTACCGCGAGATCTCTTCTTGCTCGAACACCGGTGACTTCCAGGCCCGCCGCATGCAGGCACGCTGGCGCAACCCCGCCACCGGCAAGCCGGAACTGCTGCACACGTTGAACGGCTCCGGCGTGGCCGTGGGCCGCGCGATGATCGCGGTGATGGAGAACTACCAGAACGCGGACGGCTCCATCACCGTTCCAGATGTGCTGCGCCCGTACATGGGCGGCCTGGAAACCATCGGCTGACAGCCCCACTATCCGGCAATCCAGATGCCTGACCAACTGGTAGAGCCGGGCTCTGCCCGGCTGTTTGGCGGTTCATCAGCGGGGCAGAGCCCCAGGGGTGAGTTGGTGGGGTGAATGAGTTGGTGGGTGACGACCGTTGGTCGTCACCAGCTCTTCCATCCGA
>JAFAFF010000070.1 GCA_023423605.1 Pseudomonadota bacterium | reverse complement strand
CGTACCGACATGCCAAGGTTGCCGACATCCGAGTACGCGGTGTTCTGGCGGCAGAACGGAATTCGGACGCCACCGAGGATGGCGACGGGACGGGCGTTGGGCATGGAGATACCTGGCATGGGAGGGGTGTCTGCAACATGGCCTGCACGAAGGAGCAGGCATAATGGCAGCAAGTGTAGCTGCCGCCCTGTGACGGGCCAACCGTGAAACCATGAGCAAAACCGACCCGGGCATGAACGCCCTCGGCGTCCTCGCCCTTGAGCTGGCCGACGGGCAAGCACCGCGCCATGCCGCCCTCACCGCCACCCAGTCCGGCGAGCTGGCCGAACGGGTGGGCCGTGACCTGGCAGCGCTGGTGCCACAGGCCAGCGGGCTGGATCTGGTGTTCGCCGCGGCGCATTTCGACCCGGCCGAGGTGCTGCGCCCGGGCTGGCCCATCCACCGCCGCCTGGAAGAACTGCACATGCGCGCGCCCGGCCGCAGCCAGGGCCCGCGCGTGCTGGCATTCGGTGCCGATGCCGATGGCGAGGTGCCGCTGCCCTTCCAGGCCGATGCCGCGCTGACCGGCGGCGGCCTGCGGGTGGTGCCGTTCGTGTTGACCGGCAACGAGCCGGCCGTCACCTCTGCGGTCGCCGACGCGCTGGAAAACGTGCTGCTGGCCGAGGGCATGGCACAGGCCGATACCGCGCTGCTGGCACAGAATGCGTTCGGGGCGCGGGTGGAACACGCGCGCTATTTCACCGTGAACGATCTGGCCGCGATGATGTCGATGCAGTACGACAACCAGGGCCTGGCCGCCCTGTGGCCACTGATTGAAACGGCAGTGATGGCACCGGCGACGGATGAGTGGCTGGATGCGGCGCCGGAGCCGTTGCTGCGCTACACCCATGGCGAGGTGCGCATGGCCCTGTTCGATCCAGCGGGCTGGTGCGCGCATTACATGCACGGCAAGGACAACTGCGAACAGCTGAAAGGCATCTATGAGCAGTATCTGATGCGCCAGCGGCAGATGGCCGCAGTGCTGGAGGCGCATGGCGTGCCGGTACTGTTCGTGCATTGCGAAGCAGGGGCGGACGCGCGGGAACTGCTGGCGCGCTGAACACGCTTGGGGGCGCCGGCCTTGGGCCGGCACCCCCATGACATTCCACACGGTTTCCGGGTTGCCGGCCAGAGGCCGGCACTACAGGAAGAAACCTACTGCGCCTTGATGACCGCGCAGGCCAGGCGGGCGCCGGCGTTGCCGGTGGGCTGGGTGGTGTAGTCATCCGGGTCGGCATGGACGATCAGGCCGCGGCCGATGATGTCGAAATCGTCGCCCCTGCCGATGTTGACGTTGGTGGAAACCGGGGCATCCACGGTAGCCACACCCTTGTCGTCGGCAGTGATGTTCGGCATGTCGCCGCCATGGTGCGGGTCACTGGTGACGCTGCCATGGTCCTGGGTGGCCGGATTGAAGTGGCCACCGGCGCTGTTGCCGTCCGGCGCGCTGCAATCGCCCTTTTCGTGGATGTGGAAGCCGTGCTCGCTGCCCGGCTTCAGGCCCGTGACCTGGCCGGTGACATGCACGCGGCCATCGACCACCTTGAAGCTGATGCTTCCCTTGGTCTCATTGCCCTGGGTAGGCGCGAGTTCAGCCACGGCGGTGGCGTCCTGTGCCGGCGCGGTGGCGTCCTGTGCCGGCGCGGTGGCGTCGGCGGGCGCGGTGTCCGGCGTAGCTGGGGCCTGGCTGTCTGCCTCGGCCGTTGCCGGGTTCGCGTTGACCGGGTCGGAAGACGGCGGGTTGCAGGCACTCAGGCCCAGTGCCGCGACGGCGGCGAAAAGCGAGGTATGGATCAGGCGCATCGGTCGATCTCCTTGGGATGGGATGCAGGGCCGTGGCGTGCCTACCGCGTGACGCGGATGAGACCACAGGCAATGCGGACGCCGGCATTGCCGGCAGGTTGGCTGCGATGGTCGTCGGGGCGTGCATGCACTACCAGCGCACGTCCGGCGATGTCGTTGGCGGCACCACCACCGAGGGTAACGCCTTGAAGATGGATGTCCACGTTGGCGCGCCCCTGTGCGTCGGCACGCAGGTTCGGCATGTCACCCAGGTGATGGGGCCCGGCACCGGGGCGGCCGTGCGGCTGCGCGGTGGGATTGAAGTGTTCGCCGGCACTGCTGGCATCCACGGCACTGCAATCGCCGCGTTCATGCACATGGAATGCCGGCTGCTGCAAGGGTTGCAGGCCGCCGATGACACCGGTGATGTGGACGCCGCCGGTTTCCGGTACCAGTGCCAAGCGTCCGCTGACCAGGCTGGCCGACGCAGGCGACAGGTTGCTCTCGGCCATGCTGGCCGTGCTCACCGCAGGCACCACCGGCGGCGCGGTGCGTGGAGGTGGCGTGGAACCACAGGCCGCCAGCAGCAGCGCGGAAGCGGGCACCATGAAACGGATCGGGGACATCTTGGACTCCTTGCAGGTCACGTTAACCGCTCTCCTGTCCATGGCGCATCAACACCATGTGCCACGCAGGGGAACGCATATAGTCAGGAATGGCCGCGGCGACGGCCGGCGCCGAGCTTGCGGGTGAGCGTGTTGCGGCCCAGGCCCAGCCGCGCCGCTGCTTCGGCGCGCCGGCCATGCGTGACCTGCAACGCCGCTTCCAGCAGCACGTGGTCCACGCGTTCGCGGACATCGGCGTGCAGGCCCTCCACGCCTTCGGCCAGGCGCTGCCGGGCCCAGCTGGACAGCAGCGTCTCCCACTGGCCGGGATCGGTGTTGGCGGACCGCTTGCCGCGCACGCCGCTGCGGTTCAGCGCCATTTCCACATCGGCCGCGCCGATGGTATCGCCCGCCGCCAGCGCCGCCAGCCGCCAGCACACGTTCTCCAGCTCACGCACGTTGCCCGGCCAGTCATGCTCGCGCAGTGCCTGCAGGGCGGCCGCAGTGAGCCGCTTGCCGCTGCCATCCAGGCGGTGCGCGGCAGCCGCCAGGAAGGTGGATGCCAACTGGGCGATATCATCGCGACGCTCGCGCAACGGCGGCAGCTGCAGGCGCACCACATCCAGACGGTGCAGCAGATCGGCGCGGAAATGCCCCTGCGCAACGTGCTGTTCCAGGTCCTGGTGGGTGGCGGCGATCACCCGCACGTCCACCCGTATCAGTTCGCGGCCACCTACACGGAAGAACTCGCCCTGCGCCAGCACGCGCAGCAACCGGGTCTGCAACGGCAGCGGCATGTCGCCGATTTCATCCAGGAACAGCGTGCCGCCATCGGCCTGCTCGAAGCGCCCGATATGTCGTCGCTGTGCCCCCGTGAACGCACCGGCCTCATGGCCGAACAGCTCGCTTTCCAGCAGCTCGGCCGGGATGGCGGCGGTGTTCAACGCCACGAATGGCGCACTCGCACGGGGGGATTCGCGATGCAGCGCGCTGGCCACCAGCTCCTTGCCGGTACCGGTTTCGCCGGTGATCAGCACGGCCAGCGGTGCCTGCGCCAGCTTGCCAATGGCACGGAACAGCGCGCGCATCGGCGGGGTATCGCCGATCAGCTGCGGTGCCTGCTGCGATGGTGCATCCGTTGCGGCATCGCCGGCATCCACCAGCGGCGTGTCGGTGCCGGGAAGCGCGCGGCGCACCAGCGCCACCGCATCGTCCAGGTCGAAAGGCTTGGACAGGAATTCGTGCGCACCGCCGCGGAACGCACCGGCGGTGCTGGCCACATCGGTATACGCTGACATGACGATCACCGGCAGCTGCGGATACGCCGTCTTCAGCTTGTCCAGCAGCGCCAGGCCATCCTCGCCCGGCATGCGTACGTCGGTGAACAACAACGAAGGTGGCGGATTGTCCGCCAGGGCGGCCAATGCCGCCGCGGCGCTGTCGAACCCTTCCACCTGGTAGCCTGCTTCGCGCATTGCCGCGCACAGCACGAAACGGACCGCGCGGTCGTCATCGACGACCCAGATGCGCTGCGCGCCTGTAACGGAATCAATCATGCGTGGCGTCCTCGCCCTGCGCTGCGCCACCGATGGGCAGCAACAGCGTGAATACGGTATGGCCCGGCCGCGAGCGGTAGGTCAGCGTGCCCTGGTGTTCGCGGGCCACCTGCTGGGCCAGCGCCAGGCCCAGGCCGGTGCCTTCGGCGCGGCCGCTCACCAGTGGCAGGAACAGGTGCTCGGCCAGTTCTTCCGGCACACCGCGGCCGTCGTCGGCAATTTCCAGCCGCAGCGCCAGCGCGTGCAGCCGCTCGGCAATGCGTACGCCGTGTTCCACGCGCGTGCGCAGGGTGATGCTGCCGGCGCCGGCCTGCATGGCGTTGCGCACCAGGTTCCAGATGGCCTGGTTCAGGCGGTCGGCATCACCCGCGAATTCCGGGATGCTGGGGTCGTAATCGCGCTGCAGGCGGACCGCCCAGCCCGCCTCGTTTTCGGCCAGCCGAAGCACGCGTTCCAGGGCGGCGTGGATGTTGAGCGGCGCGTGTGGCGCAGCCGGCGAGGGCGACAGCAGCTGGTCCAGCAGGCTGTTCAGGCGCTCGATCTCGGTGCCGATCAGCTCCACCAGCTCACGTTCCTGCGCATCGCGATGGGTGGCACGCCGGGCAAGCAGCTGGGCGGCGCCCTTCAGGCCGGCCAGCGGATTGCGAAGCTCGTGCGCCAGACCCTTGAGCGCGGCACTCAATGCGCTCGGCAATGCCTGGGTGGGATCCAGCCCTGGAAACTCATCCACCGGATGGGCTTCCAGCAGCCAGCCACCGTCATCGCGGCGGCTCATCCAGCCTTCGGCGAACCGCGGTGCCTCACCCGGCATGGCAAGCGCCAGACGATGCAGGCGCAGGCTGTCGCGTTCATCGCGGGCCAGGAAATGGGCCAGTGCTTCGCCCTGCGCTTCCAGTGCCGCCAGCGGCTGGCCCAGCAGGCGCCGCCCACTGACACCCAGCCAGCGGGCGAACGCGGGATTGCAGCCGATGATGCGGCCATCGGGGTCGGCCCAGGCTACCGGGGTGCCGAGCTGGTCGAGGGCCGGGAGCGATGCGGAAACGGTCATTGCACCAATGTAGTGCAAAACGGCGGCAGGCGACCAACACAGAAACCACGGCAATCGGCCGTTGCCCTTTCACGCAACCGGCCGGGGCTGCGTGTCTGGTTCCGAGGTCACGGCATCTGCAGCAACAACGAATGCAGGATCCGCGCGTCCTCCACATCCAGTTCCGGCGGCAGGTCGTCGCGGCCGCGGAAACGACGGTGGAATGCACCGACGGCCATCGCACGGTCA
>JAFAFF010000079.1 GCA_023423605.1 Pseudomonadota bacterium | reverse complement strand
AGGTCAGCAGTGGCCGCCTGGCGCTGGTGTACAACGTGCTGGGATCGTATGCGCAGGCACGCATCGACAACGGTGAGCCGCTCGCCATCATCGAGCCGGAAGACTACACGCTGGTGATGTTGCGCACCGCCGTGATCCCGCGCACGGCGCGGAACAGCGCCGAAGCGCGGCGATTCCTGGAGTATCTGCTGTCGGCCCGCGGCCAGCAGGTGCTGTCCCGCCAGGCGCGGTTGACGCCCATCGTGCGCAGCGGCAATGGCAGTGCAGACAAAGGCCCCGAACGCAACCTCAGGCCCATCCAGCTGGGCCCTGGCCTGCTGGTGTACCTGGATGCACTGAAGCGCCGCCAGTTCCTCGATGCCTGGAACAGCAGCATGCAGCCTGATGCTGATGCGGGTGCGGCCACGCGGTAGCCGTGCCTGCCAGCAGGAGGCCCGACGCCAGTGTGCAACATGCGTCAGCTGCCCACGGTTCGGCTCTACAATGCAGGCATGAGTGAACTGAACCTGCTGGTTGCCGACGATCATCCCCTGCTGCGTGCGGCCGTGGTGCATTCGCTGCGGCAGAGCCTGCCGCAGGTACAGGTGCAGGAGGTGGCCAGTGCCGAAGCGCTGGAACAGGCGCTGGAACAGCAACCCGAGCCGGACCTGGTGCTGCTGGACCTGACCATGCCCGGCGCGCATGGTTTTTCCGCGCTGCTGCACGTGCGTGGCGCGCATCCGGACATCCCGGTGGTGATCCTGTCTTCCAACGATCATCCACGGGTGATCCGGCGTGCGCAGCAGTTCGGCGCGGCCGGCTTCATTCCCAAATCCGTACCGCCGGAAACGATCGGCGAAGCGGTGGGCACCGTGCTGGAAGGGGGCCTGTGGTTCCCGGCGATGGCCGCCGAACGCTCCGAAGCCGATGCGTTGCTGGCGAGCCGGCTGGCACAGCTGACACCGCAGCAGTTCCGCGTGCTGCTGTGCCTGGCCGATGGTCTGCTCAACAAGCAGATCGCCCATACGCTGGGGCTGGCCGAGAACACGGTGAAAGTGCATGTCACCGCCATCCTGAAGAAGCTCGAATGCCACAGCCGCACGCAGGCGGCGGTGCTGGTGAAGGCGCTGGAACCGGAAGGCGACGTCAGCGCGGGACGACCGTAGAGCGGGGCTCTGCCCCGCTGCTCAGTGAAGCATCAGCCATGTAGAGCGGGGCTCTGCCCCGCTGCGTGGCAGGGCCCCAGCCGGGCAGAGCCCGGCGCTACATACGCATGCGAAATCTCGGATGTGTCCTAGAGCCAGGCGGGGCAGCTTCCGACACACTGCCCGCTGCCAGTCGCCCCGCCGCTGCATGCGACGGTTGTGCGATGCACGGCTCCTTCCTCCAGCTGCCTGCCTCCCATGAACCTGCAACGCGTGCTTGCCATCGGCGCACATCCGGATGATCTCGAACTTGGCTGCGGTGCAACCCTGGCGAAGCTTTCCAGGCAGGGAGTCCATGTCCGCGCACTGGTGTTCACCTGCGGCGATGCGGGTGCCGGTAGTGGCCATGATCGTGCCGAAGAGACCTGGCGGGCGCTGCATCGGCTGGGTGTGCGCGACGTCGCCCAGGAACAGCTGCCCGACACCGCGCTGGATGACTGCGGCGCGGAGATGATCGCGCTGATCGAAGCGCATTGTCGCGACCTGCAGCCGCAGCGGGTGTACACGATGTTCGAGCATGACCGCCACCAGGATCATCGGGCGGTGTTTCGTGCCTCGGTCGTGGCCTGCCGCAGCGTTCCCCAGGTGCTCAGCTATGAGACGCCGAGTTCGTGGGCGAATTTCGCGCCGGTGGTCTATGAATCCGTTGCCGGATTCGTTGACGCCAAGGTGGCGGCAGTCGGCCTGCATGCCAGCCAGGCCCACCGCGGGTACATGCAGCCTGATGCACTGCGTTGCCATCTCGGTTTCCGTGGCCAGCAGGTCGGGCTCGGCCCCTGCGAGGGTTTCATGCCCTACAAGATCATGCTGTGAAAGGACTGCTGCTGTCGGCCTTGCTGGTGGTGGTGGTGGGGTGGCTGCTGCTGCGTTCGCGCCGGCCGCCAAGCCGGCGGTTGGGCACGGTGGATGCCATCGTGCCGGCCTACAACGAAGGGCCATGCCTGGAAGAAGCACTGCGCAATCTGCTGGAAAATCCCTACGTGCATCGCGTTATCTGCGTGGATGACGGTTCCACTGATGACACGCCGAAGGTGCTGGAACGCCTGCAGGCCGAGGCGGGGGGACGGCTGCTTGCCCTGCGGCAGGCCAACACCGGCAAGGGAGGGGCGTTGATGCTCGGGCTGCAGCACGCCACCGCCGCGCAGGTGTTCCTGACCGACGCCGACACGCTGGTGCCGAAGGACGGCGAGGACCTGGGCTATCTGTTGGCGGAGATCGAGCGCGGCGCCGATGCGGTGGGCGGCATTCCTTCGTCCAATCTCGCCGGGGCGGGACTGATCCCGCACATCCGCGCCAGCGTCAAGTTGCCGATGATCATCGTCAAGCGCAGCCTGCAGCGGTTGCTGGGCGGCGCGCCCTTCATCATTTCCGGTGCGTGCGGGATGTTCCGCACCGATGTGCTCCGTCGCTTCGGCTTTTCCGATCGCACCAAGGTCGAAGACCTGGACCTGACGTGGACCCTGGTGGCCAACGGCCTGCGCGTGCGCCAGGCCCACCAGTGCGTGGTGTATCCGCAGGAATGCAACACCGTGCGCGATGAGTGGCGGCGGTGGCGGCGCTGGATCTTCGGCTATGCGGTCTGCCTGCGCCTGCACCGGCGGTTGCTGCTCAGCCGCTTCGGGTTCTTCAGCATGCTGCCGATGGTATGGGTGGTACTGGCCGGCATCGCGGCATGGGCCGTGCTCGGCATGCGCGCGACTGCGCTGCATGGCAGCCCGTGGGGCCTGCTGTACGTGATGTTCCCGCTCCAGTGGCTGGGTATCGTCAGCCTGATCGGCGCGTACAGCGCCTTCCGGCATCGCCGGCCCAGCCTCATTCCCCTGTCCTGGCTTGCCGTGGGCTACGTCGCGCTGGCGTACGCGGTATGGCTCGTGCATGGCCTGCGTGGCCTGGTCACCGGTACCGAGCCGATGCGCGACAAGCCGACGAGGTATCCCCGTGTGGTGGAATGACATCCGTGCACTGCCGGCGCGCCTGCGGAACACGGCAGCAGCGGTCGATCCGTCGGCATGGGTGGCGCCTGATGCGGTGCTGGCGGGGGCGGTCGAGATCGGCCCGCGCAGCAGGATCTGCGCCGGTGCCCGCATCGAAGGACCGGTAAGCATCGGTGCCGATTGCCTGGTCGGCAACCATGCCTTCATCCGCGCCAACACCTGGATCGGCGATGGCTGCCGGATCGGCTTTGCGGTGGAAATGAAACAGGCGTGGCTGGGGGAGCGGGTCAGTATCGGACCACAGTGCTACGTCGCCGACAGCTGGCTTGAGGATGCCGTGTATCTGGGCGCGCAGGTGCGTACCAGCAACCATCGACTGGACCAGCAGAGCGTGCGCGTGATGACCGACGAAGGCCTGCGGGATACGGGCATGGACAAGCTGGGGTGCTGGATCGGTGCACGGGCGTCGCTTGGCATCCAGGTCATCGTCCTGCCCGGCCGCAGGGTGCTCGCCGACACCCTGCTTGGCCCACGCATCACCGTTACCCGCAACCTGCCCAGCGGTCGCTATCAGCTGCGGCAGGCCATCGAATCCTTCTGAATCCCTGGAGTATCTTCGTGAATCACAATTTCCTGCTGGCAGGTGCGCTGTGTGCTGTGGCCGGCAATGCCGGCGCTGTGGAGCAGGACCTGACACTGCGTGGCAACCATGTCGATTACAGCGCCGGCTTCGGACAGCGCGATGTCACTGAACTCGAATACGTGCGTCGCAGCGACACCACCACGGTGGTGGTTGATATGGCGAACGGAAAGCGCAGTGCGGGCGACCTTTCCGATACCGGGACACGCGTCGGTGCAGCCGTCTACCACCAGTGGAGCCCGCGTGTGGGAACACGCAGCGCGGTGCAGTGGTCCGATGGCAGCACCGTATTCGTCGCGCATGCCTTCGACCAGAACCTGACCGCCAAGCTGGGCACGGCCTATACCGGCAGCATCGGACTGCGCCATGCACGCTACCACGGCGATGTCGATGTGGATGCGTTCTACGTCGAGGGTGCGCGGTACTTCAAGGCGGCCACGCTGCGCGCGCGTCATACCGGCTACCGGGTGGCTGGCCAGGGCTACAGCTACGCCAACCTGATGTCGCTGCGGGTCGGCGATGCTTCAGGCACTGGCGCGACAACGTTGTGGCTGGGGCAGGGCACGGCGCTACGCGAGTATGACTGGAGCGCCGGGGTGCAGTCCGGGCGCTTCCACAGCGTTGCGCTGCAGCGTCTGCAGCCGCTGGGTGGGCCGTGGAGCCTGCGCATCGGCGTGGACAACGTCTGGTACCGCACCGGCGCCGTGAACTACCAGGGACATGGCCTCAACGCGAGCATCAACGCACGCTGGTAATCCATCGGCCGACGTGCGGGCGGCGGTGAAGATGAAAACGCGAAGGCGCGTAGAGCGGGGCTCTGCCCCGCTGCGCGGTGACCTGGCAGCCGGGCAGAGCCCGGCTCTACACGGTGCGTGACGTTCGTAGAGCGGGGCTCTGCCCCGCTGTGCGGTGACCTGGCAGCCGGGCAGAGCCCGGCTCTACGGGGCAGATCGCGCAAGGGTCAGCGCGGCGGCGGGCCCTGGTGCCGCAGCAGCAACTGTGTCATCAGCGCACGCAATGCGGGCGGACGCACCGGCTTGGACAGGAATCCCCAGCCGTTGCCCGCGGCGTGAGCCTTCAATGCATCGTCGCGCTCGGCTGTGAGCAGGATCACGGGCGGGCGCGCCTGCCACAACACGCACAGCTGCTCGTAAAGCGACGGCCCATCGAACTCACCCATGCGCACGTCCAGCAGCACCAGCTCGGGTACGCGTTCGTGGAGTGCAGCCTGCAGCGCTGCCTGCGGCCCACCCGCGAACCGCACATCGCAGGCCCAGCGTTCCAGCAGTGCACGCGTGGCGGCAATCACGTGCGGATCATCATCAATGGCCCATAGGCGGCAGCCGCGCAGCGGCCCATCGCTGGCGGTTTCCACCACATGCGCGGGGGCGGCGGCCACTTCCACCACATCCTGCGCCGCGCCCGTCGGTACCGCTACCTCGAACACACTGCCACGGCCGAGCGTGGAACGCAGCCGGATGGGATGGCCCAGCAGCCGACCGATACGTTCGACGATCGCCAGGCCCAGCCCGGTACCGCGTTCCTGTCCATCGTGCAGCCGGCGGAACTCTTCGAAGATTTCCTTGTGCAGGCTTTCGGGGATGCCCGGTCCCTGGTCGTGCACCTGGATCCACAACCGCGCGCCTTCGCGACGGCAACCCAGCAGCACGCGACCCCGCCGGGTGTAGCGCAGGGCATTGGAGAGGAAGTTCTGCAGGATGCGGCGCAGCAGCGCCTCATCGCTGACCACCACGGCCGACGTGGGCACCCAGCGCAGCTGCAGGCCCCGTCCTTCGGCGGCGATGCCGAATTCACGGGCGAGCGTCTCCAGCAGCGGATTGAGTGCGAACGGGCGTACCCGCGTCTGCAGGCTGCCCGATTCCAGCCGCGAAATGTCCAGCAGGCTGGCGAGGATGGCGTCCTGTGCCGACAGCGCCGCTTCGATATGGTCGGCGGTCTGCTGCTGTTCGGTGTCCGCCAGCTTGCCGCGCAGCACCGAAACGAACATGCGCGCGGCGTTCAGTGGCTGCAGCAGGTCGTGCACGGCCGAAGCGACGAAACGGGTCTTGTAACGGTTGGCCTGTTCGGCTTCACGCCGGGCTTCGTCCAGGTCGCGGGTGCGTTCGGCTACGCGGTGTTCCAGCGCATCGGCCAGCGAACGCAGTTCGCGTGCCGCATTCTTGTAGCTGGTGATGTCCGCATAGCTGGTAACGAAACCGCCATCCGGCAATGGATTGCCGCGGATTTCCAGCACCGTGCCGTCGTCCTTCTCGCTTTCGCGCATGTGCGGACGACCGCTGCGAAGATGGTTGAGGCGGCGCTGGATGGCCTCATCGATGGGGCCCGGCCCAAGCAGCCCGCGGCGCGCGTTGAAGTGGAATATCTCGGCGATGGGCCGGCCAACCTGGACCAGTCCCGGCGGGAAGCGGAACAGTTCCAGGTAGCGTGAGTTCCAGGCCACCAGGCGCTGCTGGCAATCAATGATGACCACGCCCTGCGGCAGGTGCTCGAGGCTGCGGCTGAGGCCCCGGTCGGCGTCCTGCGCGGCCTGCAGCAACCCGTCCTGCGCGCTGCGCAGTTCCTGGGCATGCTGCTTGAGCAGGGTTTCCAGCTCGCGGCGGCTGCGCCGCCGGTGCGCGGCCAGGCGTCGGCGCTGCTGCACGAACAGTCCCAGGAAACCCAGGGCCAGCCATGCGGCGCCGCCACCGATGGCGGCGCTGCGGGCCACCGCACTGGCACCGCCGGCGTCATGCAGCAGGTGCAGGTGCCAGTCCTCTTCCGGCAGTTCGATGGTCTGCCAGAGCACCGCGCGTGGCAGCGCTGGATCGGCCATGCGCACGATGCGGCCGCCGTCGTCCAGCACGCGCTCGGTCCGGGCACGCAGCGGCTGCAGCGAACGGTCGGCATACTGGCGGCTGGCCAGCATTTCGCCACGTTCGGCGGCGCCGAGGCCGCGCAGCAGGCGGTAACGCCAGTGATCCTGGCTGGCCAGGAACACCACGTCGTGGTTGTCGCTGGCCAGCACCACGTCCGGGCTGGCCAGCCACTCCTGCTCAAGCGCGGACAGTTCGATCTTGATCACCACCACGCCCAGCCGGGTACCGTCTGTATCGTCGATGGCGTGGGACAGGAAGTAGCCGGGCACGCCGGTGGTCATGCCGATACCGTAGAAGCGTCCCTGGCCCTCGGCCATGCCCTGCAGGTAATACGGGCGGTAGCTGTAGTCTTCGCCGACGTTGCTGGACGGCTCGTTCCAGTTGCTGGCCGCGACCGCCACGCCATCGCGCGCCACCAGGGTCAACGTGGACGCACGGGTTACCTGGTTGGCCTGCGAGAGCTTCAGGTTGAGCCGCTGGCGGCTCGCCGCATCCGGCCGCGAGCGCAGCGCGGACACCAGGTCGGGGTCCAGCGCCATCACCTGTGGCAGCGTACCGAAGCGATCGATGCGCTGCTGCAGGCCCTGCGCGTACAACTGCAGCTGCCGCTGCACCTGCATGCTTTCACCGGCGAGCGCGCGCTGGCCGGCGAAATGGCCGGCCGACACCGCGCACAGCACGGTGCCGCCCACCATCACCAGCAGGGTGCCCAGCAGCTTGCGATAGCGGCCCAGCCGATACATCCAACCAGTCTACCTCCGGGCCGGGCCATGACCGGCCCGGAGGACGGCCGACCATCGGCCGTCTCCGGTCATCAGAAATGCATCTGTGCGCGGACTTCGAAGATCTCCGGCCTGCTGCGCACGCCGCCACGGCTGGCATCCACCTTCACGTAGTTCGCCTGGAACTTGAAGTGGCTGGTGAGGTACCAGTTCGCGCCGACCGTCAGGTCATGCTGGCGACCGCCGAACACATCGGCATCGTCCAGGTCCAGGCGGCTGTAGCGGGCCAGCAGTTCCACCGCGCCATGGTCGCGCGCCGGCTTGATGTTGGCCACACCGCCGGCGGCGTAGGGCCGCGACTCGCCGGTCAACACCCAGCTGGCCGCGAGGTACTGGCCGTTGCCGGTGTAATCCGGCTTGCCTTCGCGGCTGATGGTGGCCTGCAGCGCTTCGCCCTGCAGCGAGAACGGACCGCGGATCCAGATGCCTTCCAGGCCGGCACGGTCGATCCTGTCGGCAGTGGTGAGCGCGCCGGAGTCGACCAGCCGCAGGTCGGTCATGCCGGCTTCGGGGCGGGCACGCAGGCGTGCGGTGGCGTCATGGTGCACGTCGCGGC
>JAFAFF010000078.1 GCA_023423605.1 Pseudomonadota bacterium | reverse complement strand
CTTCGACGGACATGGCAGGCTCCGGGAGCAGGCAGTGGACAGCGGCAAGCATTTTAACGGCAGCCGGTGACAGTCGCGCGTGCCGGCCGTGGCGCGTGGTGCATCGCGGCCGCCGGATCGGCGCGTCATACCGCGCAGCGGACGTAGAGCCGGGCTCTGCCCGGCTGGGGCTTTACCGCGCAGCGGGGCAGAGCCCCGCTCTACAAGGGTGCGGGGGCTTCTTCCCAGCCCAGGCCCAGGCTCTTCTGCAGAGCCACGTAACGCACCAGCAACTGCAGGCGCGCTTGTGCCAACCCATCCTGGGCATCCAGGCGCTGCCGCTGCACGTCCAGCAGATCGATCTGCGAGGCGGCGCCGGCCTGCCTGCGCTGCGCCATCAGCGCCGCCGCGCGCGAGGCCGACGCTTCGGCACGCACGGTCGCCTGCAGTTGCTGCCTTGCCGCCCCGAACCGCGCCAGGGCCGTGTTGGCATCCTGCAGTGCCGCAAGCACCGTGCCCTCATACGCCGCCAGCCGTGCCTCGTTGCCAGCGCGCGCCTGTGCCACGCGTGCCTTGTTGACGCCGAAATCGAACAGCGACCAGCGCAGGAACGGGGCAACGATGGTCGCCGCCGAATCCCGGCCAAGGTCCGAAAGCGAGCCGGCACCGGCGCCGATGGTGCCCAGCAGGGTCACCTGCGGGAAATACGCCGACAGTGCCTGGCCGATCTGCGCCGACGATGCCGCCAGTTCGCGCTCGGCCTTGCGGATATCCGGACGACGTCGAATCAGCGCAGCGGCATCGTCCACCACGACCGTGGCCGGCAGCTGCGGCAAGGGCCTGTCCGCGGCCAGCCGCGCATCCAGTGCACCCGGTTCGCGGCCGACCATCAACGCCAGCACATCGCGCGCCTCGTCGGCCTGCGCCTGCAACGGCGCAATCAACGCTTGCTGCTGTTCGCGCTGCGCCTGCGCGCGCTCCACCTGCAGGTCCGAATCGGCACCGCGCTCACGGCGCTGGCGCGACAGCACCAGGGCAGCGTCCGCGGCGCGCAGGTTGTCTTCGGCCAGGGCAATGCGCTCGCGCGTGCTGCGGTAGCCCAGGTAGACCTGGGCCAGTTCCGCGGCCAGCTGGACCTGCGCATCGGCCAGTGCGGCCGCGTTGGCCTCGGCTTCGGCCACTGCCTGTT
This sequence comes from Pseudomonadota bacterium, assembly GCA_023423605.1. Taxonomy (GTDB): domain Bacteria; phylum Pseudomonadota; class Gammaproteobacteria; order Xanthomonadales; family Xanthomonadaceae; genus Stenotrophomonas. The sequence continues at coordinate 5,190 of JAFAFF010000078.1, read as the reverse complement.
CGGTGGCGCGGCGGCGTCGCCCGAACAGATCCAGCTCCCAACTGGCATCGAAGCCGGCCACGTACAGTTCCGTGTCCAGGTCCACATCGGCGAACTGCTGGCGCAGCTGCGCGGCTTCCTGCGGCCGACCATTGGCCTCGGCCACCTGCGCGACCCGCTCTCCCAGCCCACGCACGCTGTCATTGATGGAATCCGGGGCGTGGATGTCCGCATACCCCGCCACGGCACCGACACTCGGCAACTGCTCTGCCCTGCGCTGGTTCTGCAGCGCGCGCGAGGCCACCACCTTCGCCTGCGCCGCGCGCAGGTTCGGACTGCTGCGCAGTGCCTGGTCGACCAGTTCGTCCAGCAGCGGGTCCTGCAGTGCGCGCCACCACTGGCTGGGCGGAACGGCCTGCACCACACCAGCCTGTCCGGCGCGCGGCAGCTGCGCCTGTCCGGTGGCGTCCTGCGCGACATCCGGGCGCACGTAGTCCGGGCCGAGCATGCAGCCGGCAAGCAACAGGGGCAGCAGCGCCGGCAGCAGCCGCTGCGGAGCGGGCCGTCGGCGCGGCGCGGGCGGATGTGGGGTTCGGATAGGGGTCATCAGTGCATCGCCAATGGAACGCCCTTGGGCAAGGGCTTGAGCAGGAACACCAGCGGCAGCGTCGCCACCACGATCAGGCCGAAGATCCAGAACAGGTCGTTGTAGGCCATCACCATCGCCTGCTGCTGGACCACCTGGCTCAGCACCGCCATGCCCTGCATGGGATCGCCGAGCTGCCGGCCATAGCCCTGCAATGCATCCTGCGCGACCTGCGAATTGGCGGTGATGCTGCTGCCGATGGAATCCACGTGCAGCGTGGTGCGCCGTTCCTGGAACGTGGAAATGATGGCCAGGCCGATGGAGCCGCCCAGGTTGCGGGCGGCGTTGAACAGTCCCGACGCATCGCTGGTGTATTCGCGCGCCACCGAGGTGATGGCCGCCTGGTTGAGCGCCATCATCGCCAGCGCCAGGCCACAGCCCTGCAGCAACTGGCCGATGACGAAGTGCGGGCCGATGCTGTCCGGTGTCAGGCCCAGGTTGACGAAGCACGCGGCAGCGAAGCACAGCATGCCGCCGAACACCATGATGCGTACATCCACCGTTTCCAGCATCTTCGGCATCAGCGGCATCAACAGGATGGTCGGCAGGCCGGCCAGCAGCAGCACGTAGCCGGCCTGTTCGGTGTTGTAGCCGGCGATGATGGCCAGGAACTGCGGGATCATGTACATCACCCCGAACAGGATCATGCCGACCGCCATCACCATCACGAACACCGCGCCGAAACTGCGCTGGAACAGGATCCCGAGGCGGATCACCGGCTCCTTGCTGGTGAACTGGGACAGCGCCAGCAACGCGAACCCGGCCACCGATACCAGGCTCAGGATGATGATCAGGGTGGATTCGAACCAGCGTTCGCGCTGGCCGTCTTCCAGCACCACGGTGAGCGCGGACAGGCCGGCGGTCATGCCGATGATGCCCAGCCAGTCCGCGCGCAGCAGCCCGCCCCAGTTGGATTTTTCGTGCGGCAGGCCAAGCAGCAGCAGTGCCACCAGCCCGGCGCAGATCGGCACGTTGATGAAGAAGGCATAGTGCCAGCTGACGTTTTCGGTGAGCCAGCCGCCCAGCAACGGGCCGACCACCGGCCCCAGGATCACGGTCATGCCGAACAGCGCGGTGCCCAGCGGCTGCTGTTTCGGCGGCAACCGGGTACCGACGATGGTGAGTGCGGTGGGAATCAGCGCGCCACCGGCAAAGCCCTGCCCGATGCGGCCGGCGATCATCATCATCAGGGTATCGGCGAGGCCGCACATCACCGAGAAAGCGGTGAACAGCGTGGCGCAGATCAGCAGGAAGGTGCGCAGGCCCAGCGTGCGCACGAACCAGCCGGTGAGCGGAATCATGACGATTTCCGATACCAGGAACGCGGTGGATATCCACGTTCCTTCGGTGCCGCTGGCGCCTACTTCACCCTGGATGGTCGGCAAGGCGGCGTTGACGATGGAAATATCCAGCGTCGCCATGAACGAGCCGATGGTGCCGGCAGCCACCGCCAGCCACGCACCCGCATCCGCCTTTTCCGGCGTAGCGCTGGCCACGTTCGTGCTCATCGCTGGCTGCGCGCCCTGGCTTCGTCCTTCGTGCGCTCACGGGCATCGCGGGCACCACGGGTATCCACGGTGACATCCACGGACATGCCCGGCACCAGAACCTGGCGCGCTTCCTCGCCGGCATCCACCTTGATGCGCACCGGCACGCGCTGCACCACCTTGGTGAAGTTGCCGGTGGCGTTCTGCGGCGGCAGCAACGCGAACTGCGAGCCGGTACCGGGCGAAATGCTTTCCACCGTGCCGTGCAGTTTCACGCCTGGCAGCGCATCCACTTCGATCTCCGCCGGCTGCCCCGGACGCATCAGCCCCACCTGGGTTTCCTTGAAATTGGCGGCGATGTAGAGCGATTCGACCGGCACCACCGTCATGGTGCGGGTGCCGGCGGCCACGAACTGGCCCACCTGTACGGTCTTGTTGCCGATGCGTCCGTCGATGCGCGCGCGCAGTTCAGTGTCCTCGAACGCCACCGCCGCTTGCGCGGCATCGGCCTGGGCCTGCTTCAGGCCAGCCTGGGCCTGTTCCAGCTGGGCCTGGCTGGCCTCGATCTGGCTCTGCGCACCGGTGATCTGTGCTTGTGCGGCATCGTATTGTGCCTGCGCACGGTCGCGCTCGTGGCGCAGGCTTTCCACGTGTTCGTGGGTATCGGCACCGCTGGCGGCCAGTGGCGTGAAGCGTGCCACTTCGGCGTTGGCGAAGCGCAGCGATGCGGCCGCCGATTTCAGCTGGGTGCGCGCCTGCACCAGGGTGGACTGCTGGCCCTGCACGCCGGCGGTGGCGGCGGCGATATCCGCTTCGCGCACGGCAATCACCGCTTCGGCCTGGTCCAGGGTGGCGCGGTAGGTACGCGGATCGATGCGCAGCAGCGGTTCACCGGCCTTCACCCACTGGTTGTCATCCACCAGTACTTCAGTGACATAGCCGTTGATGCGCGGCGCGACGGCCACCGCATCGGCCTGCAGGTAGGCGTTGTTGGTGTCCTGCATGTAGCGGCCCACCAGCAGGTGGTACACCAGCCAGATGAGCAGCACGACCAGCACCAGCACGCCGATGATGATCAGCGTCCAGCGCACTTTCGGGTTCTTCAGGGGCGAGGGTTTGTCCTCGGCAGGCGTCTGGTTCTGTTCCGCGGGCGGATCCGGACGGTCGGCATCATGCCGGCTGGGCTGTTCGCTCATCGTGTCGTCGTGGCGTTCATCGGGGAAGGTGACCGCTCCGGGCGGTCCATACGCGACAGTAGGGGATGCGATGCAGACGAACCGTGAAGAGAAAGGGCGCAGCGCGCCGCACCGCCTGGTGGGCGACGGCCCTGCCTGATGGATGAAGACAATGCCTGGTGGGTGAAGACAATGCCTGGTGGGTGACGACCGTTGGTCGTCACGCCTGCATCAGGGGGGTGGGTGACGACCGTTGGTCGTCCCCCCTGCCACCCTCAGCGACCAGTCTTGATCTCCGTCCACAGCCGCGTGTAGAGCTTGTCCGTCTCCGGCGTGTTGATCGAATAGGTGAACATCTTCGCTGCCACATCGGCGGGCGGGTAGATGGTCGGATCAGTGCGGATGGCTTCATCCACCAGCGGCGTCGCATCGCTCACCGGATTGGCGTAATGGATGAAGTTGGTATTGGCCGCGGCGACCTTCGGTTCCAGCAGGTAGTTGATGAACCGGTAGGCCTCTTCCGGATGCTTGGCATCCTTCGGGATGGCCAGCATGTCGTACCACTGCGGCGCACCTTCGCGGGGAATAGAATAGGCCACGTGCACGCCGTTGGCCGCTTCCTCGGCGCGATCACGGGCCTGGATGATGTCACCCGACCAGCCGACCACCAGGCAGGTGCCGCCGTTGGCCAGCGAACCCACATACTGCGAGGAGTGGAAGTTCTGCACGTACGGGCGGATCGATTTCAGCAGCCCGGCGGCCTTCTGGATGTCGGCCGCATCGTTGCTGTGCGGGTCCAGCCCCAGGTAATGCATCGCCACCGGGATCATGTCCGCAGGGGTGTCCAGCAGGGTCACGCCGCAGTCCTTCATCTTCGCGATGTTTTCCGGCTTGAACACCAGGTCCCAGCTGCTGGCGATGTCGGTACTGCCGCCGAAACGCTCCTTCAGCATGTCCACGTTGTAGCCGATACCGGTGGTGCCGATCATGTACGGCACGCCGTACCTGTTTTCCGGATCCTGGGTGGCGATGCGCTCCATCACCTTCGGGTCGAGCCGCGCCAGGTTCGGAATCTTCGATTTGTCCAGCGGCAGGAACACGCCGGCCTGGATCTGGCGGCCGAAGAAATTCAGCGTCGGCACCACCACGTCGTAACCGCTGTTGCCGGCCAGCAGCTTGGTCTCCACCATTTCGTCGCTGTCGAACACATCGTAGGTCACCCGTATCCCGGTTTCCTTCTCGAACGCGGGGATGGTGTCCTCGGCGATGTAGTCGCTGTAGTTGTAGACGTTCAGGACCTTACCGTCCTGCGAGGGACCGTTGCCATCACCGCCACAGGCAGCCAGCAGGGCGGCCGCCAGGCCGATCGAAAGGGTACGCAGCTTCATCGGGAAAGGCTCCAGATCCGGGTAGACGTGCCGGCGCGGGCCGGCGACGGGTGCCAGCCTAACGCCCACTGCTGCAATCATCCAGTGAACGCGACACGCTGCCGGCCAGCGGAAGGCAGCCAGCGCCGCGCACGGTGCGGGCGTCACACGTTGAGCAGCAGGAACTCGCGTTCCCAGGAGCTGATCACCCGGAAGAAGGTCTCGTATTCCTTGCGCTTGACCGCGATATAGGCACGGCAGAAACGTTCGCCGAGCAGGGCCTGCAGCTCGCTGCAGCGTTCCAGCCCGTCCAGTGCCTCGCCCAGCGAACGCGGCAGGCCATAGCCCAGTTCCTTGGCGCTGCCGGTGATGGGCGCATCCGGTGCACGCTGTCCGCGGATGCCAAGCAGGCCACATGCCAGGGTGGCGGCCATGGCCAGGTAGGGATTGGCATCGGACCCGGCGAAGCGGCTTTCCACCCGCATGTTCGCCGGAGTATCCATGGGCACGCGCAGGCCACAGGTGCGGTTGTCGAA
>JAFAFF010000306.1 GCA_023423605.1 Pseudomonadota bacterium | reverse complement strand
TGATCCTGATCGGCGCAGCGGTGCCGCCGGCATGCAGGTTGGAGCGGAAATCGCCTTCGGCGGCCTGGCGCTGCATCGATGCCACCACCTGGTCGCCCACCACCAGGCAACGCAGATCCGCGCCCTGCGCCTCGCCGATGAATTCCTGCATGAGGAAGTTGGCGTACAGGCCACGCAGTGCCTCGACGATGCCGCGCGACGCGCTGGCCTTTTCCGTCAGGATCACGCCACGGCCCTGGGTGCCCTCGTTGAGCTTCACCACGTGCGGTGCCGGGCCGAGCATGGAAAGCAGGTCCACGGTGTCATCGGGGTTGTCGCCGAATACCGTCACCGGCATGTCGATCCCCTTGGCGGCCAGCAACTGGTGCGCACGCAGCTTGTCGCGCGAGCGCAGGATGGCATCGGACGGGTTGGGGGTACGCGCGCCCATCAGTTCGAACTGGCGCAGCACCGCCGTGCCGTAACGGGTCACCGAGGCACCGATGCGTGGGATCACCGCATCCACCCCGGAAAGCGGCCGTCCCTTGTAATGCATGCTGAAGCCGTTGGCGGTGATGCGCATGTAGCAGCGCAGCGGGTCCAGCACGCGCACCGTGTGGCCGCGCGCGCGGGCCGCCTCCACCAGGCGGCGGGTGGAATACAGCTTGGTGTTGCGGGAAAGAATGGCCAGTTTCATGGGGTAGCGCCGGACGTGGGCGGGCAGCATAACGCGGCGGCGATGACGGCCCCATGCACCCTTCCGCATCGCCCGGCGAGGCCCGCGCTGCGGCGTGCGGGAGAGGGTGCGGAACGTCGCCCGCACCCCTCCCGGCGCTCGTTCCGGTCAGAAGGCGACCTGCGCGCGCACGCCCACGGTGTTGCCCGAATCCGGCCCCTGGAAGCTGCCGACCTTGTTCTCGGTCTTCCAATGCACGTAGTTCACCATCAGCCGCGACCAGTTGTTGAGGTACCAGTTCAGGCCCAGCGTCCAGGCAGTACCCTCACCGCCGCGCGCGGCATCCAGGAAATCGTAGCGGTCGTAACGGGCGGCCAGTTCAAAGGCGCCGATGCCGCCTTCCTGCACCGGTCGCAGCACGCGCGTGGTACCCCACACGCCCGAGCGGCTGCTGAAGCCGGGACGTTCGCCGGTGATCAGCCAGCCGGCATAGACGGAGGTGGCCTTCTGGTCCACCGAATCCACGGTGCTGGAATCAATGGTGCGCACGGTGTGTTCGCCGAATGCCCAGAGGCTCCGGTAGACGCCACCCAGTTCCACGCCGAAGGCATGGTTGTCGGTGACATTGGCCATGGAACTGGCGGAAACACGTACGTTGCTGTTCCAGCCCAGCGCGATCGGCGAGGTCTTGTTGATGCTGGCGATGTCGTTGCCCAGGTCCTCGTACCAGTACCAGCCACCCAGGTGGATGAAGCCGTTGCTGGTCTTCAGCGGATTCCAGTGCGCCCGTGCAAGGTAGGCGATGGTGTCGCTGGCGGTGCTGTCGTTGCCCGCGTCGTCGCCGGTGACCGCCAGGCTGGCGTGCCAGTTCTCGCCGATGACCTTGGTGGTGATTCCCAGGCCGAAATAGCCGCTCTGCTGCGCACCTACCGATGCCACCGCGTTGCGCGTCATGAAGGGTGTACGCACCCCGCTGGTGGCGCCATCCAGGCTGCGATCCTTGAGCTTGTTGCCGACGTAGAACTCGGTCGGCAGACCACCGATGCGCGCGTCATAGGACAGGTAAGCGTCCTTCAGCGATACCGAATTGTCCGCGAAGTCCGCATCGATCTTGTAGCCGAGATCGCCGATCTGGCCTTCGGCGCCCAGGCGTGCGCTGGACAGGTCGGTGCCGGTGACATTGCGGGCATCGAAACCCGAGCCGTGGGTACTGCTGAAATCCGTCAGCACCCGGCCGCGCGGATGGAAGGTGAAGCGGCGGTCGCTGCTGCGGAACTCCGGCCCGCCCTTGCGCCAGCTGACGTTGCCACTCCCCCCGCTGCCACCGGTAACGGCCAGCTGGGCGACCTGCGCCTGCAGGATGGCCATGTCGTCCTGGCGGGTATCGGCGATCGCTGCGGCCACCTGTGCCTGCACCGGATCGATTGCAGCCGTGCCCGTGGCGGCGGTTGCCGGGGTGGCCGGCGCGTTCGTCCGGCCGTGTTCCAGTGCCGCCAGACGGTCGTTCATTGCCTGCAGCTGGGCCGCCTGCTGGCGCAGTTGTTCGGCCTGCTGGGCCACCAGCGCGCGCAGTTCGGCTTCACTGGATTCAGCGGCGGCAGCGTGTGGCGCGGCCATGGCCACGGCGGCGCCTACGGCCGTGGCAAGCACGGCGCGATGCATGGACATCATGAGTGTTCTCTCCCGGAGCGTTGTTCTTACTGGGCGAAGGCAAAGCGGCTGGCGCTTCAGTCCTCGGTGTCGTCTTCTTCTTGTTCAATCACGGCGTCCGCAGGCATTGCGGGCGGCGGCGCGGCAGCACCCACCAGCGGCGTCAGCGATGTGGGCGGCTGGCCAAGGAAATCGTGGCTGCGCGCCCAGGTGGCGAACAACCGCGGCCATTGCGCCACCAGCGTGCCCGGCTTGCCCAGGCCCCAGCTGTGTCCGCCCTTTTCGAACAGGTGCAGTTCCACCGGCACCTTGGCCGCGTGGGCCGCCTGGTACATGGCCAGGCTGTGGCCGACATCGACGATGCCATCATCCACCGCCTGCGCCAGGAACACCGGCGGCATCTCCTTGCGCACATGTGCCTGCACCGAATACGCCTCTCCCGCATCCGGCTGGGTGGCCAGCTCACGGCGCGAGCGTGTCTGGTCCAGGGGGGCCTGCACCGATACCACCGGATAGATCATGGCCAGGAAATCCGGGCGCGATGACAGCTGGTCCGCAGCGTCGATGGCCGGGTAGAAATCGGTATCGAAGCGCGTGGCGACGATGCCGGCCAGGTTCGCACCGGCGGAAAAACCCAGCACGCCGATGCGTGCCGGATCCACGCCCAGCGAGGCGGCCTGCG
>JAFAFF010000292.1 GCA_023423605.1 Pseudomonadota bacterium | reverse complement strand
ACCAGCACCACGGTGCGGTCGGGGCAGGCGAACTGCGCGCCCATCGCCGCCGGCAGGCCGAAGCCCATGGTGCCCAGCGCGCCGCTGGTCAGGTGGTTGCGCGGGTGGTTGAAGCGGCAATGCTGGGCCACCCACATCTGGTGCTGGCCGACATCGCAGGCGATGACTGCATCAGCCGGGGACAGCTCGCTCAGCCGCTTCAGCAGCGCCGGGGCATAGATGTGCTGGCCCGGCGCGTCGTAGCGTGCAGCGAAGCGATCGCGGTGCTGGGCACAGCGCTTGCGCCATGCGTCCTGGTGCGCCCTGGGGGAGGGGAAGGCCGCACGCAGGGCGCGGACGGCGTGGCTGACATTGCCCGGCACGGCGACATCGGCGCTGCGCAGCTTGGAGATCTCGTACGCATCGGCGTCGATGTGGACAACGCGGGCGAACGGGGCGAACTCGGCCAGCTTGCCGGTGGCACGGTCATCGAAGCGTGCGCCCAGCACCAGCAGCAGATCGCTTTCCTGCACGGCCATGTTTGCCGCACGGGTACCGTGCATGCCCAGCATGCCCAGCGACTGCGGGTGCTGCGGCGGCAGCGCGCCCAGGCCACGCAGGGTCATCACGGTGGGGATGGCACTGGCCTCGACGAAGTCGCGCAGGTCCTGCACCGCATCACCCAGGGCAATGCCGCCACCGGCATAGACCACCGGCTTCTCGGCGGCTGCCAGTGCTGCGATGGCGTCGGCGATCGCGCTGTCGGCCGCAGCCACTGGCGGTTCGACGCTGGCGGGTACGTGCGCCGGCAGATGGCTGGCATCGGCCAGCTGTACATCCTTGGGCAGGTCGATCAGCACCGGGCCGGGGCGGCCCTCCCGGGCAATGCGGAAGGCATCGGCCACCACGCGCGGCAGGTCATCTACGCTGCGCACCAGCCAGCTGTGCTTGACGATGGGCAGCGTCAGGCCGAACACGTCCAGTTCCTGGAAGGCATCGGTGCCCAGCAGCGGGGTGCCGACCTGACCGGTGATGCACACCATGGGCACCGAATCCAGCATGGCATCGGCGATGCCGGTGACCAGGTTCGAGGCACCCGGACCAGAGGTGGCCACGCAGACGCCGACCTGGCCACTGGCGCGGGCGAAGCCATTGGCCGCCAGCGCGGCACCCTGTTCGTGACGCACCAGGATGTGCTTCAGCGACGAATCCACCAGCGCGTCGTAGAACGGCATGATGGTGCCGCCGGGATAACCGAACAGCGTGCGGACGCCCTCGGCCTCCAGCGCCTGGGTCAGCCAGCGCGCGCCGTTGGGCGGCGCGCTGCGATGTGGGGAAGAGTTCATGGGGAACCTTGCAGAGCGGGTGGGGGAGGGCCGCGTGGTTACGCGGCCTGTCCTTGCAACCAGACCATCTTGGCGCGCAGTTCCCTGCCCACCTTCTCGATCGGGTGCTCCAGGTCGGCCTGCTTGAACCGGTTGTAGTTCGGCAGGCCCGCTTCGTACTCGGCCACCCAGTTCCGGGTGAAGGTGCCGTCCTGGATGTCCTTCAGGACGTCCTTCATGCGCTCCTTGGTACCGGCGTCGATCACCCGCGGGCCGCTGACGTAGTCGCCGTACTGCGCGGTCTCGGAGATGAATTCCAGCATGCGCGAGATGCCGCCTTCGTAGAACAGGTCCACGATCAGCTTCAGTTCGTGCAGTACTTCGTAGTAGGCGATTTCCGGCTGGTAGCCGGCTTCCACCAGAGTCTCGAAACCGGCCTGCACCAGCGCCGAGGCGCCACCGCACAGCACCGCCTGTTCGCCGAACAGATCGGTTTCGGTCTCTTCCTTGAAGGTGGTCTGGATCAGGTTGGCGCGCGCGCCGCCCAGGCCGGCCGCATAGGTCTGCGCGTGCTGCGCAGCCTTGCCGCTGACATCCTGGTAGACCGCCCAGATGCACGGCACGCCGCGACCGATTTCATACTCGCGGCGCACCAGCGCACCCGGGCCTTTCGGCGCCACCAGCACCACGTCCAGATCAGCGCGTGGCTCGATCATGCCGTAATGCACGTTCAGGCCATGCGCGAACAGCAGGCACGCACCCTGCTTCATGTTCGGCGCCAGCACCTCGTTGTAGAGCTTCTTCTGCACCATGTCCGGGGTCAGCACGGCAACCAGGTCGGCGTTCTTCACGGCCTCGGCCGGCGCAACCACGCTGAAGCCATCGGCCTGTGCCTTGGCTTCGGTCGGACCGCCCGGACGCAGGCCTACCACCACGTCGAAACCTGATTCGCGCAGGTTCAGTGCGTGGGCGCGGCCCTGGCTGCCGTAGCCGATGACGGCGATCTTGGTCTGGGGCAGGTCGTTGGTGCTCATCGTGGTGGTTCCTTGCTGGTCGGGTGGGGAGGGCTTGCACTGGGTTCTGAAACGAAAAAACCCGCGCCGGGACCGGTGCGGGTTCTGATCGAGTTCCTGTGTGTGGTTGTTGCTTACACGCTGGCTCGTCCCGCTCCTGTGGGCTGGCTAATAAGTACGAGCACGAGAAGCGAACGCAGCGAAGCGGCGCCGTTGGCGGCGGGCTCGAGGTTCGTCGGAGAGGGCGTGTGGCGCTGCAACATGGGTCCGAGCAAACCATGCAGGTCCGACGCGTGTCAAGCCTGTGTGCGGGATGCCGGATGGTTACCCGTGCATCCATGCGGAAGGCCTGCTGCACAAGCTTCGTTGCGCCTGAAACCACCTCGCAAGGATGTCGAAGCAGCGGCAATCGGTACCGATCGCGCCGATTCCGCGGTGTCCGCATGACCACGTGCCGGCGCATGTCCGCCTGCCGCACATGACCAATGCCGGATACCCGGCACGCGCGATACAGGCGACCATCGGCATCATCCTCGCTCCCGGAAGCCCGACGTGACCCGACGCCTTGCCCGTTGCCTGCTTGCCACCGCCCTGCTCACTGTCCTGCCGACGGCTGCTTTCACCGCCGACCGCATCACCGGCCACACCTTCGCGACGCGCTCGGAGGTGATTGCGCCGCATGCCATGGCGGCCACATCGCAGCCGCTGGCCACCCAGATCGCACTGGATGTCATGAAGAACGGCGGCAGCGCGGTGGATGCGGCGATCGCGGCCAATGCAGCGCTCGGCCTGATGGAGCCCACGGGCAACGGCATCGGTGGCGACCTGTTCGCCATCGTCTGGGATCCGAAGACGCAGAAACTGCACGGTTACAACGGTTCTGGTCGTTCGCCACGTTCCCTCACCCTGGCCGAGTTCCAGCGACGCGGACTGAAGGACATTCCCGCCACGGGCCCTCTGCCGGTATCGGTGCCGGGCGCGGTGGATGGCTGGTTCGCGTTGCATGAGCGTTTCGGACGCAGGCCGATGGCCGAAAACCTGGCGCCGGCCATCCGCTATGCCCGCGAGGGCCACCCGGTGGCCGAAGTCATCGCGTACTACTGGGATCGTTCGGTACCGCGGCTGTCGCAGTATCCGGGCTTCAGCGAACAGTTCACCCTCAATGGCCACGCGCCGCGCAAGGGCGAGGTGTGGAAGAACCCGAACCTGGCCGACACCTTGCAGAAGATCGGTGACGGCGGGCGCGACGCGTTCTACAAGGGCGACATCGCCCGCACCATCGGCGATTACTTCAAGGCCAACGGTGGTTACCTGAGCTACGAGGACATGGCCAGCCATCACGGCGAGTGGGTGGAGCCGGTCAGCAGCAACTACCGCGGCTACGACGTATGGGAACTGCCGCCCAACAGCCAGGGTATCGCCGCGCTGCAGATACTCAACATCCTGGAAGGTTACGATTTTTCGAAGATTCCGTTCGGCTCGCCGGAGCACGTGCATCTGTTCGTGGAGGCCAAGAAACTTGCGTTCGCCGACCGTGCGCGCTTCTACGCCGACATGGCGTTCCAGCCGGCCCCGGTAGCGAAGCTGGTGTCCAAGGAGTACGCGGCGCAGCGGCGCGCGCTGATCTCCATGGACAAGGCGCTGAAGGAAGTGCAGCCGGGCACGCCGAAGCAGTTGGAGGAAGGCGACACCATCTACATGACCGTGGCCGATGCCGACGGCATGATGGTGTCGCTGATCCAGTCCAATTACCGCGGCATGGGCAGCGGCATGGCACCGCCGGGGCTGGGTTTCATCCTGCAGGACCGCGGCGAGATGTTCGTGCTGCAGAAGAATCATCCGAACGGTTATGCGCCGGGCAAGCGTCCGTTCCAGACCATCATTCCCGGTTTCATCACCCGCGACGGGAGGCCGTATGCGAGCTTTGGCGTGATGGGCGGTGCGATGCAGCCGCAGGGGCATGCGCAGATCGTGATGAACCTGGTGGACTTCGGCATGAACCTGCAGGAAGCGGGCGATGCGCCGCGCATCCAGCATGAGGGCTCCACCGAACCCACGGGGCAGGCGACGGCGATGAGCGATGGTGGCGAAGTGAACCTTGAAACGGGATTCGCCTATGAAACCATCCGCGCGCTCATGCGCAAGGGTCATCGTGTGGTGTTCGCCGATGGTCCGTACGGCGGTTACCAGGCCATCCTGCGTGATCCGGAGACGGGGGTGTATTACGGTGCTTCGGAAAGCCGGAAGGATGGCCAGGCGGCGGGCTACTGAGGGTACGGTCGAACGGCAGGGCCTCTCGTGGTTGGCACCTGTTGCAAGGAGCTGGGCCGGACGGTCAGGCTGGGCGGGACCCGCCCGCAAGTACGTCCATGTAGGGCTCGTTTCGCGCCGTCCATGGCGCTCAACGGTCCCGCCCAGCCCGACCGTCCGTCCCCGACAGTTTCAGGGGACCAACCACGTAAAAAAATAAAAAAGAGCAGAAGCAGAGCAGCAGAAGCAACAACAGAAGCGGACGTGCTTGTCTTTTCAGCAATTACCAGCAGTGCACCGGATGTATCGACGGTGGGTGAGGGTGGGGTGGCAGGACCGTAGAGCGCCATGAATGGCGCGAAACGAGGCACGCAGGACGCAGTTTTTGCCGTGTCCTGCCATTCCACCCTCACCCGCCAAACCATGACCATGCAGCAGCTGTTGCTGTTGCCGCTGCTGTTGCTGTTGGCTTCGGCGGGTGCCGGGCGCAGCCCGGCGAACCCCCCTCAATCACGATCCATGGCGCGTGCGGCTTCCACCCGTGTCTCTTCCTGGGCGGCCATCTCCCGTTCGATCCATGCCTCGATCATGTGCCGTGCGCGCTGCGCCTGGCGGCGCTCGCGCGTCCATTCCATGTCCAGCGCCCGGTACAACGACACCATCACCAGCACCATCAGCAGTGCGAACGGCAAGGCCGCGATGGTGATCATCCCCTGCAGCGCCGACAGACCACCGGCCAGCAACAATGCCGCGGCGATCAGCGCGACGGCCACGCCCCATGCCATCTTGCGCCTTAGCGGCGGGTCGCCCGCTTCATCGGTGGACATGCTGGCCAGCACCAGCACCGCCGAATCGGCGGAAGTGACGAAGAAGATCATCAAAAGCAACAGCGCCACGCTGGCCAGCACGATGGCGATCGGCAGGCTGTCGAACATCGTGAACAGCACCGTCTCGTAACCGTTGCCGAGTGCCTGCACAAGGTCCACGTGGCCAAAGATCTGCGACCACAGCGCCGTGCCGCCGAACACCGAAAACCAGATGAAACCCAGCAGCGTGGGGGCGATGACCACCCCGACCACGAACTCACGCACGCTGCGTCCGCGCGAAATACGCGCGATGAACGCGCCCACGAACGGCGCCCACGCAATCCACCACGCCCAGTAGAAGATGGTCCAGTCCGCCACCCACGTACTGCCGGAAAACGGTGACATGCGCAGGCTCATCGTCACCAGCTGGTTGAGATAGGAGCCCAGGGTGGTGGTGAAGGTATCGAAGATGAAGCCGGTCGGCCCCAGCACCAGCACCATGGCCATCAGCAGGGCCGCCAGGCCGAGATTGAAGTTGGACAGCCACTTGATGCCCCGCTCCACGCCGCTGCTGGTGGACGCCATGTACAGCACGAAGGCGACCGCGATGATCACCATCTGCGTAGGCACGCTGGCGCGGATGCCCAGCACCCGTTCCAGGCCGGCGGCGATCTGCACGGTGCCGAAGCCCAGTGTTGTGGCCACGCCGATCGCGGTCGCCACCACGGCGGCGATGTTGACGGCATGGCCCATCCAGCCGCGGTGGTGGCGTCCGATGATCGGCTGCAGCATGTCGCTGACCAGCCCGCGGCCGTTGCGGTTGAACTGGAACCAGGCCATCGCCAGCCCGATCAGTGCATAGATGGCCCAGGGGTGCAGGCCCCAATGGAAGAACGCATAGCGCATGGAGGCGCGCGCGGATTCCATGCTCATCGGTGCCAGCCCTTCGGGCGGCTTGGCGAAGTGCGAAACCGGCTCGGCGGCGCCCCAGAACACCAGGCCGATACCCATGCCGGCAGCGAACAACATCGACATCCAGCTGGCACGCGAGAAATCCGGCTCGGCATCTTCGCCGCCGATGCGCAGCTCCGCGAAGCGGCCGAATGCCAGGTAAAGCAGGAACGTCAGGGACAGGAACACGACCAGCAGATACAGCCAGCCCGCGCCGCGAACCACCTCGGCAAGGACCGCCTGTACCACCGAGTTGAAGGGGCCAGGCGCGAAGCCGGCCAGCAGCACCAGTACGGCGACCAGTGCGATGGAAATACGAAACACCATGAAGGAGCTTCTCCGATCTGGGAAGGAAGGAGCGAGCGCACGCTTGCAGTGCACGACAGGCCACGGGGCCGACGATGCAGTCGAACGCGCCATGCGGGCGCATGCGGCTGGGCGGGCAACGGGCCCGGGAGCCGCGGTGGCATTCTACCCGGCGTCCGTCATGGGCCCGTCACGGCCAGCAGGCGTCCTGCCTTTGTGGTGTAATGCGCGCCGAAGCGGGGGTACCGCGGCCTGCATGGCCACGGTTGAGACAGTCCCTTGGAACCTGATCCGGTTGATACCGGCGTAGGGAAGCTTCGCAATGCTGCCGGTGCGTGGATTGCCTGACCCGGCGTCCGCGCGCCTGCGCCAGTGCGCCGCCGCTTCGTCCCTGAAACCACTGGACGATGCCCGATGAACGCACAGCTCTCCGCCCTGCAGCAACAGGCCCGGCAACTTTCCGGATCCGTCACCCGGCCGATTCCCG